>NZ_DAOTWH010000251.1:0-2901 GCF_034435895.1 Chloroflexus sp. | reverse complement strand
CGTGGCTGCCGCTGCCCGCCGTGGCGCCGGGAACGCGCTATCGCAATCTGTTTACCGATGAATGCCTGACCGTCGCCGATCATCCGGCGGGGCCGGGGCTGGCGCTGGCCGATATCTTGCGGCGCTGGCCGGTGGCGCTGGCGGTGCGGGAACCGTGACGGCTGCGACCATCCGCAAACCGGCATTTTCGGCTATACTATTCATGATAGCCTAAAACACACGATCGCCGTCGATGGGGACGGAACGTAAGCGTTTACGAGCGTGCGCCTGCGTTGTCGCGCCCCGCTACGGCGAACCGTGGCGGGAATTTGGTATTGGCGCGTACATCAAGAGGGAGGTAATATCGATGACCGTCTCGATCAACGAAGTCAGCGCCAGTCCGGGATTTGGGCACGAACTGCCGCCGCATACGTTGCGTGACATGCTGCGGTATATGATGTTAGCGCGGGCGCTCGATGAGCGAATGTGGGTGCTCAACCGGGCCGGCAAGGCGCCGTTTGTGATTAGTTGCCAAGGCCACGAAGCAGCGCAGGTAGGAGCGGCGTTTGCGCTGAGTCGCGGGAAGGACTTTGTGCTGCCTTATTATCGCGGCTTGGCGACCGTGCTGGTGATAGGGATGACCCCGACCGAAGTGATGCTGGGTCTCTTAGCCCGCGCCACCGATCCGAGTTCGGGGGGCCGGCAGATGCCGGCTCACTACAGCAGCCGCCGTCTGAAAATTGTGACCCAATCGTCGCCGGTGGGGACGCAGATCGCGCACGCGGCGGGGATTGGCCTAGCCGAGAAGATTAAAGGCGGCGATGCGGTAGCGTGGGTATCCTTCGGCGAGGGCACCACCAGCCAAGGCGACTTTCATGAAGCACTGAATCTGGCAGCCGTTCACCGGCTGCCAGTCATTTTCCAGTGCGAGAACAACGAATACGCGATTAGTGTTCACCAACGCCAACAGATGGCGGTGGCCAGCGTGGCCGACCGCGGGCCGGCATACGGCATTCCCGGCATCAGCGTTGATGGCACCGATGTGCTGGCCGTTTACGAAGTCACCCGCCGCGCCGTCGAGCGCGCGCGCCGCGGCGATGGCCCTACGCTGATCGAGGCCCGCGTGGTGCGTATGACGGCCCACTCCAGCGACGACAACGACCGCACCTACCGCCCGCCGCACGAGATCGCGTTGGTGCGCCATCAAGACCCGATCGTGCGTTTTGTCGCCCAACTGCGCGAGCACGGCATCTTGAGCGAAGCTGAAGAGCAAGAGATGCGCGCCGAAGTGGCGGCGATGGTTGACCGCGCGACCGAAGATGCCGAACGCGCGCCGATGCCTGAACCCGAAACGCTGTACGACCATGTGTATGCGCCGGCGCGGCCACGCCGGTAACGCGGAGACGCAGAGGGAAGCAAAGGCGTAGAGGATATACACGCAGAGGCGCAGAGAAGCAAAGGATGATGACACGCCAAGGGGCAGAAACGCAAAGGATAAGGATGGGACAAGATCGGTTGGGTGTGAACATCCAAAAACTTCGCGTTCTTGGCGGCTTTGCGTTAAACGTATTCCTTGGAGGATGGTATGCCTGAGATGAACCTGCTCGAAGCGATCCGGCGAGGCCTCGACGAGGCGATGGCTGCCGATGTGCGGGTCTTTATTTTTGGGGAGGATGTTGGCAAACGCGGCGGCGTCTTCCGCGTCACCGAAGGCTTATACGACAAATATGGCCCCATGCGCGTGATCGACTCGCCGCTGGCCGAGAGCGTGATCGTCGGCGCATGCATTGGCGCGGCGATGAACGATACACTGCCGATCGCCGAAATCCAATTCGCCGACTTTATTGCACCCGCCTTCAACCAAATCGTGCAAGAGGCGGCCCGGATTCACTACCGCTCGAACGGCGATTGGGAAGTGCCACTGGTTATCCGCGTCCCCTATGGCGGCGGCATCCACGGTGCGCTCTACCACAGCCAGAGCGTGGAAGCCTTCTTTGCCCACGTGCCCGGCCTCAAGGTGGTAACGCCCTCAACTCCCTACGACGCCAAGGGTTTGCTCAAGAGCGCGATCGAAGACCCGAACCCGGTGCTGTTCCTCGAACACAAAAAGACCTACCGCCTGATCAAAGGCTTCGTGCCTGAAGAGGACTACCGCGTGCCGATCGGCCCCGCCGACATTAAGCGTCCCGGCGAGGATATGTCGGTCTTTGCCTATGGCCTCATGCTGCACTACTGCCTCGAAGCGGCGCAGGCGCTCGCCGCTGAAGGGGTGAGCGTCGAGGTGGTTGATCTGCGCACCCTGCGCCCGCTCGACACCGAGACGATCCTCGCCAGCGTGCGCCGCACCGGCAAGGCGCTGATCGTCCACGAGGACAATCTGTTTGGCGGATTTGGCGGTGAAGTGGCGGCGATTATCGCCGAACACGCCTTCGAGTATCTCGACGGCCCGGTGATGCGGATCGGAGGGCCGGATGTGCCGGCAATGCCGTTTGCCCATTCGCTCGAAGCGGCCTTCATGCCATCGCCAGAAAAGATTGCCGCCGCTATGCGCCGGCTGGCCGCATATTGACCGGCGAAACATCCCGTAGGTACACAGCGGCGCTTTGTCCCACGTTCAACGCGCAACGCACTAACAGGTGAGATCCATGATCGACATCAAGATGCCCCAATTGGGCGAGAGCGTCACCGAAGGCACCGTCGGGCGCTGGCTCAAGCGGCCCGGCGAACCGGTGAAGAAATACGAGCCGTTATTGGAAGTGGTGACTGATAAAGTTGATACGGAGGTGCCGGCCCCCGACGCCGGCATCCTGCACGCGATACTGGTACCCGAAGGCGAGACGGTGCGGGTCGGCACGGTGATTGCCCGGCTCGCTCCGGCTGGGGAGGCGGTTACGGCCCCGGCCCCGGCAGCCAGCCCGGTGG
>NZ_DAOTWH010000250.1:0-22906 GCF_034435895.1 Chloroflexus sp. | reverse complement strand
CGCGCTACGGGCAACGCCTCCCGCAGCGCGGCCAGCGCCGGCGTCGCCAGCAACAGATCACCGAGGTGATCGGGTTTGATGATCAGCACCCGGTGCGGCGGATCCGCCGGCGCGCGGCGCGCCAATGGACGAGCGACGGCGGCGATGGCGGCGACAACGGCATGGTGTTTAGAATAATAACGCACTTGCTTCACGGGCCAATTGGCGCAATCGTTCGGCAACCGCTTGATGGGCGCGCTTCTCTTCCTCGGCAGCCCGCTCGTTGAGACGGCGAGTCAAGTCAGGCGTGATCTTGGTCACGTTCTTGCGCAACAAGCGCGTGGCCTCAGCCGTTGTCTCTTGGGCGAGCAGCTCGTTGATAAAGCGGTCTTCGGGCGAGAGCCGCGATTCGATAATGTCTTGGGCAGCGGTCGCCAGCTTTTCCAACTGCTCGACCAGTTCTAAACTGCCAGCGTGATGAGCGGCGGCAATACTGGCCGAAATGACCGTCAGCAAGCCTTCATCTACTTCAGCGGCCCGTTCGCGCAGCGCCGCTACGGGGTCTGGTGTGGATAACACCGCATCGATCAAGGCGCTGCCGCGCTCGAACAGCTCTTGCGCGGCGCGGTCGCTCTCTTCGACCAGCTCAAGGATGCGCGCGCGCCGCGCGGTGAGCATCTGGGCGGTAGCAATGTCGCCAGCGGCTTCAGCCGCCTCGATCTGTTCAGTCCACAATTCAAAAAAGCCGTAATCAATCAGCGGACGCAATTCGTGGACAGCAGCCGGCAGCTCATCGTCGCTGGCAGTGCGGAGGCGCTCGATGGCGGCCTTGACCTCTTCGGCGGCGGCCAAGGCGGCGGCGCGAGCGACGTGCGCTTGCAGCTTCTCACGCACCTTGATCAGCAGCGTGCGCATCTGGGCTTGCGCGTCATTGGTAGCGTTGATAAATGCGTCGAGGGTGGCAAAAAACTCTGGCGTAAGCTCGGCGGTGTAGCGTTGAGCCGCCTCAGTAAACTGGGCGTGGTCTTCGGCCAGATTGACCAACTCGGTCAAAATTTCAACATAACGATTCTGGCGGCGCAAGTCTTCGGCAGAGACGCCATCAGCTTCGTAAATGGCTTCGATCAGCGATTGCAGGGTCAGGAAGCGGCGGGGCGCCAGCAGATAGCCGCGGGGTGCGTCGGCAGGCAAGGCGCGGAGCATAAACGCCGAGGCATCGCCGACGAATTGCTCAATCTCTTTGGGCTGGCTATTCAGCTCTTGCGGCACGTAGACGAGCAAGAGCTGCTTGCCGGCATCGTGATAGATCAACGGCGTGCTGAGGATACTGGCCAGTCCGCAGCCGGGGCAGACGGCGACATTCAGTTGGCCGGTGAGCAGCGCCACTTTGAGTTCGGGCTGCTCGCCGCCATCGACAATCGTATAGACCAGCGAGCGGAAGCGAGCGCCGCAGGATGGACAGGCGAGTTGAACCGGTTGAGGAGGGGCCGAAGGCATTGATCTTCTCCAGTGTCTATCATTTCGTTCGCCGCTGATTATACCACTCGTCGCCCAACAACGGCGTAGAGAGGATCGCTCAGCCAATGATGAGGCGAACGGTCAAGACACCGGATCTGTTCAAAACCGCCGGCCAACTCGAAGTAGTAACGAACCAACTCCATGTGTTGGCGGTCGTTGGTGGCTAACCAGACCCGCACAGCTTTACTGGGGAAGCAGCGGTTGGAAAAGGTGACGATGAAGGGGCCTCCCGGCTTGAGGATGCGGGCCACGTCAGCGAAGACCTCAACCGGGCGCGTCATGTATTGGACGGAGACGGTGCAGATGACGCCGTCGAAGGTGGCGTCGGCGAAGGGCAACTGCGGGTTTTCGTTGAGGTCGTGGATGACATACTCGTGGAGCTGTCGGTTGAGCCGCAGCTCTTCTTCGTTGAGACCAAGCCCAACCACGCGGGTCAGCGGAATATCAGTCGGCAGATGGCTGACATAACTGCTCATCAGGTCGAGCAGGCAGCCGCCGTTAGGCAGTTCCTCGCGGATCAACTGGGTCACGGCGCAGCAAGCCAGTTCATCGATATGGGCAGTGAGACGGGGGTAGAGGTAGAAGAGGCGATCATCGCTCTCATCGTACCGCTCGAAATATTCGGGTGGAAGACCGCTTTGGCGCACTATTGCCCCCATCTGGTTAGTCATTGCGAGCGGGTGGTGTGATCTAGCGATATTGCTCATCACCCGCTGCTGCGAGCAGAACATATACGGTTACAGCCTGTGAATTGACCGATGATGATAGCTGTAAGATGCAGCAGCTAAGCCGTCCAAATCAGAACCTCAGCGGTTTACGGCAGCTAAACTGTTGCAGTTTCTCTAGATAAACCTGCAAGATGTTAAGCGCATCTGCTCGTTTGGGTAACGGAGATTGGGGCGGCAGGTACGTTGCCGCAATCCATCCGTCGCTATCTGCACCCGCCAACATCTGAGCAGCGCCGCTATGTTATAGTATAGGCCGGTTTTTGATTCGAGCGCAAGGGCGAGCTTTCAGCGAGGTGCAACGATGCGGGCGATCCAGATCCATCAGACCGGCGGGCCAGAGCAGTTGCAATTAGTCGAGATTCCGATGCCGGAGCCGGGGTCGGGGCAGGTACGGGTGAAAGTGGCGGCGGCGGGGGTGAATTTTATCGACATCTACCACCGGAGTGGTCTCTACCCGCAGCCATTGCCGTTCACGTTGGGTCTGGAGGTGGCCGGCACGGTGGATGCGGTCGGTGAGGGTGTCAGCGAGTGGGTGGTTGGCGACCGGGTAGGTTGCGTGACTACGATCGGCGGCTATGCCGAATATGCGTTGGCGCCGGCCGATAAGCTGGTGCGGGTGCCTGATACTGTCGATCTGGAAACCGCAGCGGCAGTGCTATTACAGGGCATGACGGCGCACTATCTCACCTTGAGCACATTTCCGCTAAAAGCGGGCGATACGTGTCTGGTGCATGCCGCGGCCGGCGGGGTGGGTTTGTTGCTGATCCAGATCGCCAAACGGCTGGGAGCACGCGTCATCGGCACCGTCTCGACCGAGGAAAAGGCGGCGCTGGCCCGCGCTGCCGGCGCCGACGAGGTGGTCATCTACACTCGCGAGTCGTTTGTCGAGCGGGCGCGGGCTTTTACCGGCGGGCGGGGGGTTGATGTGGTGTACGACTCGGTGGGGGCGAGCACGGCGGAAGGCAGCCTTGACAGCTTGCGCCCGCGCGGGATGTTTGTTACCTTTGGCAACGCCAGCGGGCCGGTGCCGCCGATTTCACCGCTGACCCTCAGCAGCAAGGGTTCGTTGTTTATGACCCGGCCAACCCTCTTTCACTACATCGCGACCCCTGACGAGTTGCGCTGGCGGGCGAGCGATCTGTTTGCGTGGATCGGAGCGGGTGAGTTGCAGGTGCGGATCGACCGGCGTTATCCGCTGGCCGAGGCAGCCGAGGCGCAGATCGCCTTGGCGAGCCGGGCGACGAGCGGGAAGCTGTTGCTCATCCCGTGACGAGGCAAAGGCGCAGAGAACGCAGAGGGGATTAAACGCAAAGGCGCAGAGGATGCAGAGGGTTTGATGGGGGCCTAAAGTGCGCTGATCTCTACTATGTCGTATCTTAGCATCTTTGCGTGAAAACCTTAGCGTCTTTGTGGTTGAATTCATCATGATAACTACGTCGCGGTGAAGCGCAGCTTGGCGCGCCGTGACGTTTTTTGTTAGCGCAAGAAGGAGACAAGCTTATGCGGCTGGTGATGAAATTTGGCGGCACTTCGGTCGGCAGCGCCGACGCGATCCGGCAGGTGACTGAGATTGTCGGCGCGCATGCCCGCGAGCACGAGGTGGTGGTGGTGGTATCGGCGATGAACGCGCCTGATCTGCGCACTACCGACACCTTGATCGCGGCGGCGAAGGCGGCGGCGGCGGGTGATGGAAATGCCACGGCGCAGGTCGCGCCGCGCCTGCTCGATCTACACATGCGGGTGGCGAATGAACTAGTGACGCCGGAAGAGCGCGCGGCGCTCGAACCGGAAATCCGGGCTATGCTCGACTACATGAGCGATCTGTCGCGCAGCATTGCGGTGCTTGGCGAACTGACGCCGCGGGCGCTCGATCTGTTCAGCGGGTTGGGCGAGCGGCTCAATGCGCGGCTGATTGCGGCGGCGCTGCGGAGTGCTGGGATCGACGCTGAGGCGATTGATGCTACCGAGTTGATCGTTACTGACGACCGCTATGGCAATGCGTCACCCATCGAACCTGACACCCGCGAGCGCAGCCGGGCGCGGTTGTTGCCGTTGCTGGCAGCGAAGCGGGTACCGGTAGTGACTGGCTTTATCGGTGCAACGCGGGCCGGGGTGCCGACGACGCTGGGCCGGGGTGGTTCCGATTACACCTGCGCCATCCTCGGCGCCGATCTCGATGCCGACGAGGTGTGGTTCTGGAAGGAAGTGGACGGGGTGTTGTCGGCGAATCCGAAAGTCGTGCCGGAAGCGCGCACCTTGCCGCGGCTGTCGTATGCCGAGATGGGTGAGATGGCCTACTACGGGGCGAACGTGCTGCACCCCAAGACGGTGCAGCCGCTGGTGCATCGCCGCATCCCGATCCGCATCCGCAACACCTTCAACCCCAGCCATCCGGGGACGTTGATTGATGCGGAAGGCGATGGCGAGAGCGTGCGGGCGATTACGGCGATCAAGGGGTTGAGTCTGATCACCGTCGGCGGGCCGGGCATGCTAGGCCTAACGGGGGTAGCTGCGCGCATCTTTGGTGCAGTGGCGCGAGCTGGCGCGAATGTGTTGCTGATCTCGCAAGCTAGTAGCGAACAGAGCGTTTGTTTTGCCGTGCCGGCTGAGGAAGCGACGAAGGTGGTCAACGAGCTGCGTTGCGAACTTGATCGCGAATTTGCCGCCCACGATGTCGAGCATATCGGCACGATTGCGCCAGTCGTGATCGTGGCCGTGGTCGGGTCAGGCATGCGGGGCACGCCGGGGATTGCTGGGCGGGTGTTTGGCGCGCTCGGCGCGGCGGGGGTCAACGTGATCGCGATTGCGCAGGGCAGCACCGAGAACAATATCTCGCTGGTCGTCTCAGAAGCAGACGCCGATAAGGCGGTGCGGGCGGTGCATGCAGCGTTTGTGAGTTAGCGAGCGTATAGGCGCGACGTCAGACTAGTCAGTGTTGTGTCCGGTTGCGGCTTGCTGACAATTAGCTTCAGCGGGCCGCAGCTTTCGTTTGGGTTATGGTTGAATGGTACTTTCGTGTTCAAGTAGTCCAAAGCTTCCTGCGGTTTTGGCAGCGTATCTTGTCGCGTTACGTTTCGCCGTAAACGTTACGTGTATGGAACCATCATGTTTGCGAAATTGCGCGCGGCAAACAGTTTAGCAGCGTGTGATAAAAACTTGATCTTACCAAGCCTCATAAGGAGACGTGCATGAACACACTGTTTCTCGGTTTAGAGTGGGGATATGTTTATGGATCGTACAAACGACATGCGATACCTTATGAGGCGGGTAGTATTATTTTCTCCTCAGATCAAGAACAGGTCATCTTGCAGGGACGGCAATTTCCGTACGATATTGACATGGTTGTGCGCCACAATACCACTGATGAGCGGGGAAAGACAAGCGGATCGACTAAGCGAGTGGTTAATTTAGCGACGAAGGAATACCAAAAACCTTATGATCCCGCTTTCAAGTTGTCACCTGATGCAAAAACTCGCGCAAAGCGTATAACGGGTCGGGCGATTGCCCAACTCGGTTCGTACATTTCATCTCTGTTATCCCGGCATGCGATCCGTCAATTGGTTGTATTCGGCGGCAATAACGACATCATCCTCCTCAAAAAAGGCGGCGTTCGCTTTGATCAGATCGAAATCATTGACCTGCAACACCTGTTGCGCGCAGCAAACGGTTTTCGCTTTTCCCTTGACAAAATCTCGTATATCGTTGACTTTACTGCCAATGCTGTATCATTTGGCACTGACCGAAAGCGTTATCCAGTCCCCGCAACGTATCGCCATCTCGTGAAGCCGCATCGGGCGATTGGTGATGCATGCCGGATCTTTACGATTGACCAAGAGTTTCAGCACTGGCGTGATGATGTGATCAGCGCCTGCAAAGCGTATATCACCAAACACAAGCGGCCAAAGAAACCAGCGCCGCCGGTGCAGCCGGCCCCGCCGGCTGCTAGCGCAGACATTGATCCGGAGCGGCGCTGTCCACGGTGCCAACGGCCAGATGTCATCCCGTTTAAGGGCGGTCGATGGTGCCCTCACTGTGGCCGCTATCTCGTGTTACCCGATCCGAGCCTTTGTGATACCGATCAGAATGATGATCGATCGATGAAGCTATGGCGATCTTGGCCCAATATCCCTGAGCCTTGGCACTGCCAGCCGGGGTATAATTGCATTTATGATGATGGCGAGTGCATATCTTGGGATGAGATTAATAAGTATTTGCGCTGACTATCATGCCGCCGGTTGAGCTGTTGTCTCACCGGCGGCGCGATGCATTACAGGGCTACTACACGTTGGGGACGGGTTGATCCCGCTTACCGCCTGCTCAACGCCAGATGCGCTTCGTGGAGCAGGCGTTCGGTGGTGTCCCAACCGACGCAGCCATCGGTCAGCGAGACGCCGTACTTGAGGGCGCTGCGGTCAGCGACGAGCGGTTGCTTGCCCTCGAACAGGTTGCTCTCAAGCATCATGCCGATGATTGGCAGTCGCTCTTCGACCATATAGCCGAGCACAGTCTGCCAGACGGCTTCTTGGCGGCGGAAATCGCCGCCGGAGTTGGCGTGGCTGCAATCGATCATCACGGCTGGGGTTAGCTCAGCCTCGCGCATGAGGCGGGTAGCTTGCACGATATACTCTAGGTGGTAGTTGGGACCGTGGCGGCCACCGCGCAAGATCACGAAGCTGTCGGGGTTGCCAGTGGTGCGCACCACGCCGCTGCGCCCGTCTTCGTCAATGCCGAGGAAGCTGTGCGGCACTGCCGCCGAAACGCAGGCGTTGACGGCGACTTGGATCCCGCCGTCGGTGCCGTTCTTGAAGCCGACCGGCATCGAGACGCCGCTGGCCAGCGCGCGGTGGGTTTGGGCCTCGCTGGTGCGAGCGCCGATGGTGGCGAGGCTGATCTGATCGTCGAGGTACTGGGGGCTGATTGGGTCGAGCATCTCGGTGGCGACTGGCACCCCCAGTTCATTAATCGCCAGCAACAGTTGGCGAGCGATGCGCAGGCCGGCTCCCATATCGAACGAACCGTCGAGGCGGGGGTCGTTGATCAGACCACGCCAGCCGACGGTGGTGCGCGGTTTTTCGAGGTAGGTGCGCATCACGATCAGCAACTGATCACTGAGTGGCTGTTGGAGGGCTTGCAAGCGACGGGCGTAGTCGAGCGCGGCTTCAGGATCATGGATTGAGCACGGGCCAACGACCATAATCCGGCGCTGATCGACGCCGCGCAAGATGCGGCGAATCGCGGCGCGGGCCTCGGCGACGGTCTGGGCCGCGGCGGGGGTGATGGGTAATTCGGTCTTCAATGCACGTGGCGGTTGCAACGGCGTCAATTCGCGGACGTGCAGGTTTGCTAACGGCGTTTGGTTCATAGGGCATAGATGGGTAAGACAAAAACGCAAAGACATAGGTACGTGCCTTTGCGTCTTCGCGTCCGGTATTCAGATTGTTGCTCCTAGTATACCGTGAATCGCAGCGAGCGCGAAGTGGGCGGAACGGTGTGGCGCTCTCTGCGATCGTCATTTATGCGCCGGCCATAATGCGCTCGTAGGCGGCGCGCAGCGCCGCCGCTTCCTCCTTGCTGAGCGGTATGAGCGGCAAGCGCAGCGCCGTTTCAGGCAGATTGCTCGTCCATGCTAGCGCGGCTTTGAGGGCCGGCGGGGTATTGATGGGGTCGATCAGGTCACGCACGGCGCTGAGGCGGGCTTGAGCCGCCGAGACATCACCGCCGTGGTAGTGGGCGTCGAACACGGCGCGAGCAAGGCGGGGGAAGGCGCTCGAAAGGGCGGTAATCGCGCCGGCGGCGCCACCAGCCAGCGCGCGGGCAATGAGGCGGTCGCTGCCGGTAAAGATGCGCAATTGCGGGTAGCGGTCGATCAGCATCTTGGAATGCTCCCAATCGCCGCTACTGTCTTTGAGGCCGAAGAACTGGCCGGGATGGCTATCGAGCAGGCCATCGATAATTGTGGTCGTAATCGGCACGCCGGTTACTTGTGGGATGTGGTAGAGCATGACCCGCGCCTCTGCCGGCAATGCGTCGCAGAGGGCGCGAAAATAGGCCAAGATACCGGTCTCGCGGGGTTGTTTGATATAGAACGGCGGCATCACCAAAATCGCATCCACCCCTAACTCAACCGCTGCCCGGCTCAGCGCAATCGTATCGGTGAGCGCCGCGCAGCCGGCGCCGGCGATCACGCTCAGCTCGCCGCGATGCTGGAGAATGATTTCCAAGGTGCGGATCCGCTCGGCGACGCTCATTGATGGCCCCTCGCCGGTGGTGCCGAGCGCAAGCACGCCATGCAGGCCGCCATCGGCCAGAAATTGCAAATACCCCGGCAGCCATTCATAATCGACCGGGCCGACATCACTGGTAAAGGGGGTGAGCATCGCGCTAATAATGCCCCGAATCTCTGCCATCGCAGCTCCTCCTCACTAATCATTGCATTTGGTAGAATCTACCACTAATATCGTTGCGCGTAAACAAGATATGCGTTGGGAATGACACCCAAAACGATGATGATGTCCGTGTTTGTGGGGGATTGCTTCGGGGCGTTGAGGCAATGCAAAGCATTGCCTCAACTGCCCCTCGCAATGACACCGAGCGAGAGCGGTAGGGATACAGCGTGCTGTATCTGTATCTCACGACTACAGCACCGCTGTATCCCTACGACGCGCCACATGGTGTAGAATCAATCGGCGGCAAGCAAGCTTATACCAGTGAAGAAGGCGGTTATGAAAGGTCTTGTGCTGAGCGGCGGCAAAGGAACCCGGCTGCGTCCGATTACGTATACCAGCGCCAAGCAACTGGTACCGGTAGCGAATAAGCCAGTTCTCTTTCGCGTCATCGAAGCGATCCGCGATGCCGGCATCACCGACATCGGCATTGTGATCGGCGATACCGGCGACGAGATTCGGTCAGCGGTCGGCAATGGCCGGCGGTGGGGGGTGAAAATTACCTACATCCCGCAGGAAGCGCCGCTGGGTTTGGCGCATGCGGTCAAGATTAGCCGTGATTTTCTCGGCGATGACCGGTTTGTGATGTTTTTAGGCGATAACTGCATTCAAGGCGGGATCAGCCCGCTGATCGAGCAGTTTGGGCGGAGTGACTACAACGCGCAGATTGTGTTGAAGAAAGTGGCCGATCCGCGCTCGTTCGGCGTCGCCGAACTCGATGACGATGGACGGGTGATCCGGCTGGTTGAGAAACCGCGCGAACCGAAGTCGGATCTGGCGCTGGTCGGGATTTACATGTTCGATCACCACGTCTTCGAGGCGGTCGAAGCGATCCGGCCCTCGGCGCGCGGCGAGCTGGAGATTACCGATGCGATCCAGTGGCTGGTGAGCAATGGCTACAACGTCTACCCCTACGTTCATGAAGGGTGGTGGATCGATACCGGCAAGAAGGACGATATGCTCGAAGCCAACCGGCTGGTGCTCGAAGAGATGGAGCCGTTGGTGCAGGGATACGTCGATCGCGATTCGCAGTTGATCGGCAAGGTGATTATCGAGCCGGGGGCCGAGATCATCAACAGCACGATTCGCGGGCCGGCGATTATTGGCGAGCATACGCGGATTGTGAATGCGTATGTGGGGCCGTTTACCTCGATCTACCATCACTGCCACATCGAAGAGTGCGAGATCGAGCATAGCATTGTGCTGGAATATTGCACCATCCGCGGGTTGCCCCACCGTTTGGAAGATAGCCTGATCGGGCGCAATGTGGAGATCGGGCGCAGCCCGTTGCGGCCCAAGGCCTACCGGTTGATGTTAGGCGACAATAGTTCGGTGGGGGTGTTGTAAGGGCACAGCACGCTGTGCCCGTACCATCCTGCTGCATCCGTATTTTGCTGCTGTTCTTGGCGTTGCATGCGCCAATACTGGGCGGCGAAGCAGATGACGGCGTGCGATCAAATCCTTTCGCATCGATGTCGTTGCGCACATCGAGCGCCTTGTAGAGGTTATCGATATGTTTGCGCACGGTGCTCTCGCTCAAATGGCAGTGGCGGGCAAGATGGTCGGGTGTGAAGTGAAGCTGCAAAGCTATTTCGTGCAAGTGGCGTGGCAGACGGTCGAACCGAGGTGCGATCCGTTGCACGGCGGCGCGCAAGCGCAGATCGTCAATCGAGGCCAGAAAGTAGTCTGATGGCTGCATTGTCGTCTCCTTGGGTGGTGCCGTGTGGTTGTCTGCGCATTCGTCGGCCTTCGATCTTTGTGATGAGCAGCCGTACCACTGTGCTGAAGCCGGTTTTGGTTGGCTCATGTCAAGAAATGCCAACAATGGCCGAATTTGGCAGCGGTATGGCTAAGTTCAAGAGCGGACAGATCGTATGAGCGTAGATGTAGTTGATGACGTTGCAATGCGCTGGTTCGCCCTCACCCCCAGCCCCTCTCCCACTGGCGCGGGAGAGGGGAGCGCAGGATGTGATGGCCTTGGATCGAATTGCTAGGTGACTAGCCGCCAGCTTCCGCTCCATTCCCTCCCGGCATCCATTCCGGCGGGATGGGGATGCCGAGGTCGACCATCGCGGCGCGGCTGGCGTGATCGACCGGCATCCACGCCACGACCTGCGGATAGAGATCATTGCCGAGGGTAATAAACAACGAGCGGAAGTTTATGAGCCGTCCGGTTGGTGCGCATGGCAGAGAGATAGAATGGCGGCGTAGCATCGTTCGTGGGAGCCGTGTAAGCATCGACCGGAGTGTTTTCCCACAGTTCGCTGAAATGGGGTAATGCGCGCCAGCGCGCTACTCGCTCGATATACCAAGACTCGCGTTCACAATAAGCGTTTTGCACTTTAAAGCCATAGATGTTCCGCTGAGCGAAACGGCGCCATTGCTCGTGATCAAGGTAAATCAGGTGATATATTGGTGAAGACGGAACGCATTTCAACCGGGGTAGCTTCATACTCGGCGCGCGTGATACCTGCTAACGCGAGCAAATACTCGTTCACATCGAGCACATCCTAATCGCGGTTGATAATGTATGCCGGCAGCGGAACGAACCGCATGACCTCGCGGTCCACCCGCACGAAGGTCGCTAATGCCTCACCTGACCAGTACAGTTGGATGGGATAGGGATGGGCGCTGATCAGCAGCCGGTTGCGTTCAGTGAGATCACATTCTAAGTAATCGGCAATTGCCATCACAACATCGCATGACGGCGGTTTCTTCAATTTCCCCGACCGGATCGCTGGGTACGACGAATAGACCGCGCGGAACTGGTTGTAGGTGAAGGTCTTGGGTTCGTGTTGCCAAGAGCTCGGCGGGCGTTGCTGCCGGGTCAGTTCATTGCGCCGGCGCTGGCGTAATTCTTCGACCGCCTCGACGAACGCTTGGCAAGCGGGATGGGGGTGGCGTTGGCGGTTCATAGCGATCTCGAATGGCTATCGTAAGTTTCCTTGCGATTGATATTGGGTGCCGAACGTCTCAAAACGACACAGCAGGCGTTGGGCAATTAAACGGCTCGATCGATCGATTCCTCATGTCTATACTATAGAGCAAGAAACAACCAAGATTTTTGAGCTTTTTTGCGATTGTTTTGCAGTCTTCAGCTCTAATGCCCATTTCATGAATCCCGACGCTGAACTCCACGCCTTACGTCGCGAAATTGAGCAATTGCGCGCCGAGGTCAATGCGTTACGCCGTTGCTGCGAGCAATGGTGTGCTGAACGACAGCCGGGCCAGTTGTCAGCCGATCGGCGGGCAGCGTTTACCGAGTTGGGGAAAACGCAGTTGAAAACGACGCTCTCGAACGAGCGTCAGCATGGCCGTCGCTATCACACGCTGGCCGAACTGGCCGAGGCGATAGGGTTGTCGAATGCGACCCTCAGCCGTAAACTTCACAGCAAAGAACCGCTGCTGCCGGCGGATGTGAAGCGGATTGTGCGCCAATTGTTGATCTGGGGGGTTAGATAGCCGCATACGCGCTCGTCACAGCTTGGACGAGATGGGAGTAGCAGATTTTACGCCGGCTGAATACCAAGAAATCGAGCTTATTCGCGACTACGAGATCATTCCTTATCCGCAATCGAAGATCGATCGGCTCCGTAATGATTTGAGTACGCAGCAGATTGCCGATCTCGTTGCACGGGTGGGGTATGGCGCCGGGCAGCATACTCCCGACACACTGATCACATTTATGCGCGAGCGCAAAGAATACGCGCAACTACGCATGATAGCGCTGGAAGTGTATGTGCGAGCAGTGCCGCCGGCGCAATGGCGAGCCGAGGTGTGGAGCGAGTTGTTGCGCGATTTCGATGCTAGTGTGCGTAAGTTTACGTTACGGATGGTGCGGGAGTATCAGGCGTCGGTTGCAGACGATGATCTCTTGTACATCCTTAACGACTCGCACCAAGATGTCGTGCCGTATGCAGTGAAGCTGGCCAGCGATCTGGTGCGGGCGCAGCGGATAGCGCCGGCGTGCCTTGCTATCCCTAATGTTGCGAACCGCGGTTACTGGTTGATTCGCGTGCGGGCGATTGAGGCGCTGATAGCGGCTGATCCTGCATACAACCGGCCCGATACGATGCGCCTCTTGCAGGCATTTGCCGGATCGAAATACTGGAAATCGCGCAAGCTGATAGTTGAATATATCAGCGAGCGCTACCGGCGCGGTTGCTTGACCGGGGCGGATTATGACAGCGCGTTAGGCTTGCTCGAACAGTGGGCGACCGATGGCCGTTCGTCAGATGAGAATGGCAAACGGGCGCGGGCGGCATTGGCGTTGTTGCGCGGTTATGATGATTTGCCAAACAGTTCGCGCCAGACGTCGTAGACGGTATTTTTGGGCGCTCCCAGTTCTTGGGCGGCGCGGCGCACGGCGGCGCTGCCGGTGATACCTTGGGCGGCGAGTTGGTGTAAGTGGGAGGCGATGGTTTCAGGGGTAGCGCCGGCTGGTTGGGCGCGGAGGCGCTGGCGGTCGCGTTTGCGCTCGCTGCCCGGCTCGGCCCCGGCAATGACGATGGTGAATTCGCCGCGGGGCGGGTGGCTGGTAAAGTGGTCGATTAGCTCGGTCGCGGTACCGCGCGCAATCGCCTCGAAGCGTTTGGTGAGGTCGTTGGCGACGGCTAGTTGGCGCTCGCCGAGCGTTGTGGCGATGTCGCGCAGCGCCTCCAGCAAGCGGTGCGGCGTCTCGAAGCAGATGACGGTTAGCGTCAGATCGACGATCGCGCTCAGCAATTCGCGGCGCTCGCGCGGTTGGCGGGGCAGGAAGCCGATGAAAGCAAAGCGGCTGGTGTCCATCCCCGACGCAACTAGCGCTGCCAGTGGCGCGCTAGGGCCGGGGATGGGAGTCACGGTGTGCCCCTCTGCTAGACATGCCTGCACCAGCTCGAGGCCGGGGTCGGCGATCGCGGGTGTGCCAGCATCTGAGACTAGCGCTACGTCACCGGTTTGCAATGCGGCTAGGATCTCGGCGCGCCGGGCCAGTTTGTTGTGTTCGTGGTACGAGATGCATGGTGTCGTGATTTGGTAGTGGTCGAGCAAAATGCGGGTATGGCGGGTGTCTTCGGCGGCGATCAGCCGCGCTGCGCGCAGCACGCGCAGCGCGCGCAAGGTGATGTCTTCGAGATTGCCGATCGGGGTGGCGACGAGATATAACGTGCCCATGATAGTGCTCTCGTATTTTTACCACAGCGGGCGCAGAGGACGCAGAGGGGGGAAAGAGCGCGCCAATGCTCGCGAGAATACCCGTCGTATTTTACCGCAGATGGTGCATTGTGTTCTGCGTCCGCAAGAAGGCCCTCGGGTTTTTACCGCAGAGGGCGCAGAGGGGAGAGTAGCATGTTCTGCGTCTGCGATAAGGTCCTCGGGTTTTTACCGCCGAGGTCATCAAACGATTATATGCCGAATTGCTGCCGCCAATAATCCAAGACCTCGGCCACGATCTGTTCAATGCCGATTTCGGGCTGCCAGCCGGTGGCTGCGCGCAGTTTGCTGTTGTCGCCTTGTAAAATCGGCTCATCGACCGGGCGCAGGCGGGCGGGATCGACCTGTACCTTCACCGGCACGCGCCCCATTGCAACCACCATATCGACAATATCGCCGATCCGCACCGCGTGGCCGGAACAGAGGTTATACACCTCGCCGGGGACACCGTGTTCGAGCAGCAGCCAGAGGGCGCGGGCCACGTCGCGGGTGTGGCTGAAGTCGCGTTTCGGCGCCAGATTGCCCACGTACATCACCGGCGGTTGCCGGCCCGCTTCGATCAAGGCCATCTGGCGGCAGAAGGTCTGGATCGAGCAGCGGTCGCCTTGGCGCGGCCCGACGTGGTTGAACGAGCGGGTGACGACAACGTGCAAGCCGTAGCTGGCGTGATATTGCAACCCGCTCAGCTCGGTGGCGACTTTGCTCACACCGTAGGGGCTGGCCGGGCGGAGCGGGTGATCTTCGCGGATGGGCACATCTTCCGGGCGCACCGGCCCATATTCGGCGCTGGTGCCGGCGATGTGGATGCGGGCATACGGTACGTGGCGGCGGGCCGCTTCGAGCAGGTTGATCGTGCCTTCGACATTGGCCCGCATGGTCAAGATCGGTGCATCCCACGAGGCGCTGGGGTAACTTTGCGCGGCAAGGTGGAAGATGCGGTCGGGTCGGGCAGCGGCGATGGCGCGATCAACGGCGAAGGCGTCTTCGATATCGCCTTCGTGGATGGTGATCTTACCCAACAGGTGCTCGATCGGGCGCGGATCGCTGCGCCAGCGTTTGAATGCGTGAATGTCGAGGCTGGGGATGGTCAGCAGGTAATCGGCCAGAAAGCTGCCGACCGGGCCAGTAATGCCGGTGATAAAGACGCGCATAACGCCTCCGTGTTCGTTATCGCCGCTTATCATACCACGTTTGGCTCGGCGCGACTGTGGTATGATCGCGTTGTGATTGATGATGACGGAGCACGCATTATGCCATGGCAAACCGCCCTCGCTCGCCATTACGACCTTCACGGCGCCTTAGCGCCATTGCCGGGCGAATATGATCTTAACTTCCTTGTCACTGCCACTGACGGCGCGCAGTATGTGCTAAAAGTGATGCGACCGCATTGCGATCCGGCGCTGGTAGCGATGCAATGCGCGGCGTTAGAGCATGTGGCCGCGGTCGCGCCTGATCTGCCGGCGCCGCGTTTGGTGCGAGCCGCCAACGGCGAACCGTTTGTGGCCGAGGCTGGCTGGCTGCTCTGGTTGATTACGGCCCTGCCGGGTGAGCTGTTCGCCACCTTTCGCCCGCACACTGCGGCGTTGCGGGCCGAACTTGGCCGGCAAGCCGCCCGGCTCGATCAGGCGCTGGCCGGTTTTGCCCACCCGATGCTCGATCGCCCGCTGAAGTGGAATTTGTTGCAAGCAGAGTGGGCAATGGCGGAGTTGCCAGCGATTGCCGATGCCGGCCAGCGCCAGCTTGCCGCCGAGGCGCTGGCCGCGTATGCGCAGCTTCACCCGGCGTTGCTCGCCCTGACGCGTATACCGATCCACAACGACCTCAATGACTACAACCTGCTGGTGACGGCAGATGCGCGCGGCCAATTCACCATCAGCGGTCTGCTCGATTTTGGCGATCTCTGCGCCGCGCCGCGCGTCTGCGAAGTGGCGATCGCCGCGGCGTATGCGATGCTCAACCAACCCGACCCGCTGCGCGCATTGGGGGAGCTGGTCGCCGGCTATCACGCAGTCTGGCCGCTCAGCGCCGCCGAAATCGATCTGATCTGGCCGCTGGTGCGCACCCGGCTGGCGGTGAGCGTGGTGAATGCGGCGCTGATGAAGCAGCAGCGGCCTGATGATCCGTATGTGACGGTTTCGGAAGCGCCGGCGTGGCGGATGTTAGCGGCCACTGCGACCATTGATCCGGCCATCGCCGCGGCCCGTTTGCGCGCTGTCTGCGGCCTGCCGATCAGCGACGCCGCAGCGCGGGTGATGGCGTGGCTAGATACCCAGCGTGGCCGCTTTGCGCCGGTGCTCGGTCGCGATCTGGCCAACGCGCCGGTGGTGAGTGTGGCTGCCGGCGAGACGCCGCTGCCGCAAGACCCGTTTGGACTAACCGAGGCAGAGGCAGCCATGCTGGCCGGCCCAGCCCAAGCTGAAGTTTGTATTGGCCGTTACGGTGAACCACGCCTGATCTACACTGCGCCAGCGTTTTTTGTCGGATCATCACCGCTGGCCGAACGGCGCACGATTCACCTCGGCGTCGATCTGTTTGCGTCTCCCGGCACGCCGGTCTACGCGCCGCTCGATGGGGTGGTGGTCGCGATCGAGAACTTCTCAGCGCCGCTCGACTACGGCGGGATGGTGGTATTGCAGCATCAGACGCCGGCAGGCGATCCGTTCTACACGCTTTACGGCCATCTTGACCCGATCTGCATAGGCAAGTTAGCGGTTGGCCAACCGCTCGCCGCCGGCCAACTCTTCGCCGCGCTCGGCAGTATGGCCGACAACGGCGGCTGGCAGCCCCACCTCCATTTCCAACTGCTCTTGCACGCCAGCGCGCTGGCTGGCCACTGGCCCGGCGTGGCCGCCCCTGAAGAAGGGGACTGGTGGCAGGCAGTTTGCCCCAATCCAGCGGCGCTGCTCAATCTGCCCGACGCCGCGGCTGCCTACCGTCCGCTCGATCCTGCCGGCCTGCTGCGCGAGCGCCGCCGCCATTTCGCCGGCAACCTGCGGCTCAGCTACGCCGAGCCGTGTACGTTGTTGCGCGGCTGGCGCCACTACCTGTTCGACGAATGGGGGAGGGCATACCTTGACGCTTACAACAACGTGCCGCACGTCGGGCATGCGCACCCGCGCCTGCAAGCCGTCGCCGCGCAGCAGTTGCGCATGCTCAACACGAATACGCGCTATCTGCACCCGGCCCAGATCGCCTTTGCCCACGAACTCTTGGCCAAGCTGCCGCCCTCATTGAGCGTCTGCTTCTTCGTCAATTCCGGCTCAGAAGCCAACGAGCTGGCGTTGCGGCTGGCGCGGGCCGCTACCGGCGGACGTGATATGATCACCATCGACCACGGCTACCACGGCCACACTACCGGCGCGATCGACATCTCGGCCTACAAGTTTAACCATCCCGCCGGCAGCGGAAAACCCGATTGGGTGCAAGTCGTGCTGGCGCCCGATCCCTATCGCGGGCCATACGGCAATGACGGCGAACGGTACGCGACGGCCATCGACGCGGCGCTCGAACGGATCGCCGCTCGCGGCGGGAGGCTGGCCGGCTTCATTGCCGAGACCTTTCCTAGCGTGGCCGGGCAAATTATTCCGCCCCCCGGCTATCTGGCCGCGGTCTACCGCCGCATCCGCGCCGCCGGCGGCGTCTGTATCGCTGACGAAGTGCAGACTGGCTTGGGCCGGTTGGGGACGCACTACTGGGCCTTTGAGACCCAAGGTGTTGTGCCCGACATCGTGGTGCTGGGCAAACCGCTGGGCAACGGCCACCCGATTGGCGCGGTGATCACCACCGCCGAGATTGCCCGCGCCTTCGACAACGGGATCGAGTTTTTCTCGACCTTTGGTGGCAGCACGCTGTCGTGCGTGATTGGGCGCGAAGTGCTGCGGATCATTGACGAAGAAGGCTTGATGGCCCACGCGGCCCAGATCGGCGGCGAGCTGTTGGCCGGATTGCGCGACCTGCAACAACGCCATGCCATCATTGGTGATGTACGGGGAATGGGATTATTTATTGGCGTGGAATTAGTGACGGATCGGGCCACGCGCGCGCCGGCCACCGCGGCGGCCAGTTATCTCAAAGAGCGCCTGCGCGCCGAACGAGTCTTGATCGGCACTGAAGGCCCATTTGACAACGTGTTGAAAATCCGCCCGCCGCTGACCTTTGACCGCGCCGCGCTCGAGGTGTTTCTCGACCGGTGCGATGCCATTCTCAGCGAGAGTTTTCTCGCGCGGCAAGGGTGAAGCGGAGGTGAGGCAAGCGTACTTGATCGGCCTCTCATAACCGGCCAAACTATCAAAAATAGGGATGGCAAGAAAGATGTTTTGGTGTTGACAAAATTTTAGCCGATCAGGTATACTCACCTAGGGTTCGTGACCGTATTGTGCAAAGGGCTGCGCGTGTTACGCCCACGCCAGCCGCCGCTTAGTGCCAGTTAGTCCGTCAAAACGCCGTTTGCAGTACGACAAGGTGAGCAATTAAGCCTGATAAGCGGAGGAGAAACCATGGATAGCAGTCATAGGTGGCGCTCAATCACGGTCGCGGCTTCTTCTCAGTTGCTGGGCGTAATTTGATCTGAATCATCGTTCAGATCGATCAACCCCGCCGGTGAAGAAGCTGGCGGGGTAATTTATTCCTCTCTTTATAAATGCCCCTCACCATTTTGAGTGCTTCCCTCGAGTGATAACTCAAAAACCTACCAGTTAATTGCAGATTCGTAATGTTTTGATCTGTAAATACGATCACTATTGTCGCAAAACTGCTAACGGTTGCGAACGACATCGCGATACAAGCTGCCAAGGGAAAGGAGCCGCCTATGCTGCGCATCACCGAGCCGATGCTCAATCGGGCCGAACGGCGTCGCCGCTTTATTCATGCCTTGCAGCGCGCCTGCCAGCGTCACGAGCTGATTGGGCAACTGTACCGGCGGCTCGCCGCGCAAGCGCCCACCGAACAGCACGAGCAGATTCTGCTCAATCTCGCTGCTGCCGAGGCGAACCACCAACAGCGCTATATGCGCACCTTGCGCCGCCTGCATGCGGCTCCGCTTGAGCGGGTGAGCCTGCTCGATCAGTTGTGGCTCTGGTTATTGCCGCACTGTGGTCTTGATCTCGCGATGCGCTGGATCGCATGGGCCGAACGGTGCGATACGAAAGCGGTGCAGGAAGCTGCGCTGCTAGTGGCTGCATTGCCGTCGCACCGCGAGAGCGCACGATAATTACGGACACACCAACCCGGCATAACGCTGGAGATATGGAGTGGGCAGTTTGACTGCCGCACTCCATACCAAAGGCTGCGATTTGTGCCTTATGTGCCGGATGCGTTTCTGCATATGGTACGCTTAGACGGGGCGGCTTTCTGGTTACGAAATCACAGGAGCGATGCCATGCTGCAAGAGATCAGTGTTGAGCTGATGCGGATCATGGGGCCTATCGATCTAAACGTCGTTGGCAGATTAATCCTCACCGTTATCCTCTGCGGTTTGATCGGATTAGAGCGCTCAACCCATGAGCGGGCCAGCGGGTTTCGCCCGCATATTTTGGTTGGGGTTGGCGCTTGCCTCGTCACGATGGCCGGCGCGTACGGGTTTAGCGATCTAACCGGTGATCGCGATGCGCTGCGGGTCGCCAGCTACGTTGTTTCCGGGATCGGCTTTATGGGGGCGGGGGCCATTCTGCGGCATGGCACAACCGTGCGTGGCCTGACTACCGCTGCGACGCTGTGGGGATCCGCCGGGATTGGCGTCACCGTTGCCACTGGGTTAGGATGGTTAGCAGTGGTCGCCACTTTGCTGTTTCTCTTCACGCTGATTGTGCTTGAATGGATCGAACGGCGCTTGAATTTTGGCGGGCCGGTCAGCCATCTACGCATTCACCTGCATGACGATGGCAGATCGGTGGGGAAGGCGCTCGATGCGCTGGCGCGCCTTGGTGCTCCGGTCAAACGGGCCACCGTGCTGCCTAGCGCCGGCACCGCGGCGCTGCTCGAAGTCGAACTGGTGCGCGCGCTCAGCGCCGATCAAGCGCCATTGCTCGCGCGCCAACTGCTCACCTTGAAGAAGTATGTCGCGCAGGTTGAAACTGCCGTTGCCCCGCTGGACGAGCCGGCGGAAGCGGCTGAGGGCGAAGAGACCGAAACTGACGAGCCGGTCGTGCCGCTCAACTTGAGCAATCCCGATATTTTGCACGATCTGCAAGAGGCCGAACCGCAGCCGAAAACATCACCTGACGCGGCCAAACAGCGGTAAGTGGCGCGAGAGTATGTGAAGTGCGGCCGTGCAACTGCGATAATCACGACAAGCAGCCGGCGACTGTGGCCGC
The DNA here is from genome assembly GCF_034435895.1 of Chloroflexus sp. GTDB lineage: Bacteria > Chloroflexota > Chloroflexia > Chloroflexales > Chloroflexaceae > Chloroflexus. Next base: position 2,734 of record NZ_DAOTWH010000250.1, on the reverse strand, counting down.
GATGGTGCGCGAGTATATGGAATGCGGTAACTGCCGCATTCCATAAATGGCTGCCAGCGTCGCAAAGCGTTGTAGTAGCTGGTGGCGGTGTCGCCAAAGCTGACATCTGCCGCACTCCATCCATGGCTGCCGGTGTTGCAAAAGTCTCCACCAACGCTTCATAGCATCTTCACAATTGCCGGCTATCTTGATGGTGAAACTGGTATCATACAACCCAGTCACAATCTCAGGAGTGAAGCGTATGGAACAACGACGAGTAAACTGGCCGGCATGGCTGGCGCTCGGCATCTCGCTGGTGGCGCTGGTCGTTGCACTAGGCAGTATGGCGATGAGCCGGCGTGCTATGTGGACGGCGTGGGCAATGCCAGGGTGGTCAAACCAGCAGGCGGTTCCCAACCCCCCGCCCGACTGGAAGGAGCGCGGGAAACATGACCAATTCACGCCTCCCGGCTGGCGTAATTGGGGAGAGCGCGGCCAGATGATGCCCGGTATGGGCTACCAAATGCCCAGTATGATGGATAGTAGAGGGTGGTTCGGCGGCTTGCTCAGTCTGGTTGACATCCTGCTCAAATTGGCGGCGTTGGCTTTGCTGATCTGGCTTGGCATCCGCATCTTCCGCCAACGCCAAAACCGGCCGCCAGCGGCTACCCCGCCGGGCACGCCCCCCGCGCCGCCGTTGACCCCCGCCGGGCACGACCCGCGTGTCGAATAGCTAATGGGTGGAGCCGCACGTTCGTGCGGCCCTACCGTATGGCAACCCGGACAAGCCTATGGCACGCACGATTTTGGTGGTTGATGATGAACCCGGTATTGTCAAAATCGCTCGCGATTACCTCGAACGGGCCGGGTTTCAGGTGATCAGCGCCGGTGACGGGCCAACTGCGTTGCGGTTGGCTCGCCAAGAGCGTCCGGCGTTGATCGTGCTTGACCTGATGTTGCCCGGTATGGACGGGCTTGATGTCACGCGCACCTTGCGCCAAGACCCGCTCACAGCGCGGTTGCCGATCATTATGCTCACGGCGCGGGTCGAAGAGACCGATCGGCTGATTGGACTCGAACTTGGCGCTGACGACTACATCACCAAACCCTTCAGTCCGCGTGAGCTGGTGGCGCGGGTGCGCGCGGTGCTGCGCCGGAGCGAAGGCGCATTGCAGCCGGCCAATGTCATCCAAACTGGCGGGTTGGTGATCGACCTTGAACGGCACACGGTGCGGCGCGACGGCGAGACGATCGAACTCACCGCGACCGAATTCGATCTGCTGGCAGTGTTGGCTAGCGCGCCGGGCCGGCCCTTCACCCGCGCCCAACTGCTCGATCGGGTGTATGATACCGATTACACCGGTTTTGACCGCACGATCGACGCCCACATCAAAAATCTGCGCCGCAAGATCGAGCCTGATCCGAATGGCCCGCCGCGTTTGATCTTGACGGTCTATGGCGTTGGTTACAAGTTCGCCGAGAACGAGGAACGCTAAGCCGGCGACGAGACGCGCTGCGTTCTCTACGAGGTTACGTATGCGCCCGCCCCGCCTCTTTAATCTCATGCTCACCGCCTTTGCGCTGGTGATTGTGCTGGGCATTAGCGGCATGGTGCTCTCGTTTTGGCTGGTGACACGCTGGAACGATCCAGATCAAATCCGCTGGATGGAAGCCGAAATGGCGGCGCGAAATCAGGCGATGCAATTAGCTGCGTACTATCAACAGACCGGTTCATGGAGTGGAGTTGAACGGCAATTAGGGCCATTGCCGCAGGGGTTCGGCAAGATTAAAGGCGCCGTTGCGCTGCTCGATGCTAATGGGCGCGTGGTTGCCGGACGTCGCCGGCCTTTCATCGCGCGCGGCAACGAAGCGGTGCGGCGCATTCCAATCGTGGTCAACGATCAACAAGTCGGCACCTTGGTGTTTTCGGTGGTGGATACCGACGAGTCGTTTCCGATAGGCGATCTCAACCGTCGCCCGTTACTCTGGGGGATGCTGGGAGCTGGCGCCGGGTTGATGGCGATCTTGCTGGTAATGGCGGCCATCTTCTCGCGCCGGATTAGTGCGCCATTACGCCAGATCAGCGCCGCTGCGCAAGCAATTGCCAATGGCGACCACAGTAGCCGCGTGCAACCGGCGAATGTGCGCGAATTGGCCGAACTGGCTGAGAGTTTCAACCGCATGACTGCCGCTTTGCAGCAGGCCGACCAGCAGCGTCGCCAACTCACCGCCGATGTGGCCCACGAACTGCGCACGCCGCTGTCGATTATTAAAGGTCGGCTCGAGGGGATTCAAGACGGGGTGTACGAGGCTGACGCCGAGCAGATTGAAGCGTTGCTATCTGAGGTTGCCCTGCTTGAGCGGCTGATCAACGATCTACATCTGCTCGCGCTGGCCGACGCTGGCCAATTGCCGCTCTACCGTGAAACGGTTGCGCCGGCGATGCTAGTGAACGAAGCGGTGCGCTCATTCGCGCAGAGCGCCGCCGAGCGCGCGATCCAACTCTCTGCTGAGTCAGCCGATGGCTTGCCCGATATTGCAGTTGATCCCCAACGGATCGCGCAGGTCTTGGGCAACTTGATCAGCAACGCGTTGCGCCATACCCCTGCCGGCGGCGTGGTGCGCGTGACCGTTGCCGCCGAACCGGATGGCATCGTCTTCAGCGTGGCCGACACCGGCCCCGGCATTGCCCCTGCCGACTTGCCGCACATCTTCGATCGCTTCTACCGCGCTGATCGGGCACGCACGCGCAGCA
>NZ_DAOTWH010000249.1:0-19388 GCF_034435895.1 Chloroflexus sp. | reverse complement strand
CGCGGCGGCGCGCGCGGCGGCGGTGATGGGGCAGACGTTGATCGATATTCTGGATCGGTACGCCAAGGCACGCGCGGCGATTGCGCAGGGTCGCCGTACCGCCGAGACGTTGGCAGCCGATGGTTACCGCATGGATGCCTGCCATGCCGCGCTGGATGCGGCCCGCGCCGCACTTGACCGCTTAGCCGCCGCGTTGCAACAGGGCAATGTGAACGCCGCTGCGACGGCGATTGCGGAAGCGGAAGCGGCGTTGGAGCGCGCCCGCCAAGAAGGGTTTGATTTGCCGGCGATCCGGGCCGAGAACGAGCGGCGGATCGCGGCGCTGGCTGAGCGCGGCCCGCAGATCGCCGATCTGATTGCCCAAGGGCGCGGGGCCTTCGATCTGGTTGATGAGTTTGCTGAGAGTACGTGGGCGGATATTCGCGGTAACGGCAGCGAGGCCGAGGCGGCGGCTGAGCGGGCGTTTGAGCATTGGGAAGCGGCGAAAGCTGCAAATACTATGGAAGCGCAAGCGTTTTTGGCTGCGCGCTCGTATCTCGATGCCGCCGAGCAAGAGCTTGATCACGTCGAGCGGCTGATTGGCGCAATTACCGACCGCTTGCGCGCACTGGAGCATGCCCGCGCCATTGCCCGCGATCTCTTGGTTGAGGCTGAGCGGTCGATCAACGCAGGCCGTTCGTTTGTAGCCGCTCACGATGCCGATGTTAGCCCGCAGGCTGATGCGTTGCTAGCGCGTGCCGCAGCTCTTTTGCAAGCAGCGCAGGCCGAAGCCGCCAACCCTAACCCCGATTGGCTGCGGCTGGTGCAAGATGCGCAAGAGGCCGACCAGCTGGCTGATCAGGCGTTGGCCGGCGCGCGTGATGAAGCCGAACAGACTGCCCGCTTGAGCGAACGTTCCCAGCAAGCGCAGCAGTTGACAACCGCCGAAGTGCAGAAGTTAGTGCATTACGCCTCGGTGCATGACGCCGATCTAGCTCCGGCCACGATCCAGCAGATCGAGCAGGTGCGGCAGCAGGTGCAGCAGGCGTTTGCTCTGTTGCGCCAAGCCGAGGAACGGGAGGATGCCTCCCGCCGGCAAGCGCTGACCGAGGCGATTGAACGCTATCAAGTCATCTTGCAAATGGCGATGGCCGCCTATCAAGCCGCGTATGCCGATGTGCAACGGCTGGAGGCGTTGCGCGCCCAACTCAATCAAGCGTTGCAGCAGGCCCGTGACCGCTTGGATCGGATCGAACGGCTGCGCACGGCGTCGCTCTTGGGTTGGCCGGCTTCGGTAAGCGGCAAATATACCGCGTTACAGCAGCGGTTTAATCAAATCCGGTTGCCAATCAACGGGGAACAGGCTCTAAATGCAGCGTTGGCCGAGGCAAAGGCCATTATCACCGCAGCGGATGAACTGCTCATGACGTTGCAACCGCCGTTGCCATCGCGGACTGCCACCGATAGTGTCGCTTCAACGATCGGGCGGGCTGCCGGCGGTTGGGGGCACAGCCGGAGTTGGAGCAGCTCATCGCGGCGCAGCTCCTCGTCGAGCAGCAGTGGCTGGAGTAGCCGCGGCGGTGGCGGTGGATCATTTGGCAGGCGCGGCGGCGGTGGATCATTTGGCAGGCGCGGCGGCGGCGGCGGCTGGTAATTCCAACCGTTCCGGCGCTGCTTCCGCTAGCGTTTGCCACGGCATGAGATAGTCGTCATGCACTTCCGGTTGCGGCGCTGCCAGCAACCGGCGGGGGCCGTAGCGGAAGAAGCGGCCGTGTGCCGCGCACCGGAGGTACGTTCCCTCAGAGGTGAGTGGCTGGCCACAGCGGGGGCAGGTGAGGTTGGCGTGCATGATCTTCCTCCTTTAAAACCACACGCCGCTTGACCCTTTTGGGTCAGCGGCGTTGCCTTCCCCGGCCTCTTTACCGGTAGATAATCTTTACCTTAGTTATTGTACAATACAGGCGTTACACTGTACAGTGGTTTTATACTGCAATCTGAAGACGGCGTAGCCGGGTTGATGGCGCAAGATGTAGGTGGCGCAGCTTGTGATTGCGTGAGACGACAATGGCTAAACATCCCCTAGCAATGGCGTTGGCGAAGGTGATTATCGCGGCAGCGTGGGCCGATGGCGAGTTGACGCTGGATGAGATTAACGATTTGAAGCGGTTATTGGCCGAGTTAGGCCAAACCAGCGGCAATCTCGCCTTGACAGCCGAAGAGTGGGCTGAGCTGGAGATTTATCTCCATTCGCCGGTGGAGGCTGCCGAACGAGCGCGCTTGATCGCCGATCTGCGTGATCTGATTGCGACACCCGCCGAGCGCCAGATTGCGATCAATGCCATCGATCGCTTGCTCGCCGCTGATCGGGTGCTGACACCCGCCGAGCGCGCAGTTGCCCAAGAGATTCATGCCGCGCTCGATCATGCTAACCATAGCCTGCTCCACCAACTCGGTCGCGCCTTCCGCTTGGCGCTTGGCATTCGCACCCGTGGCCCTAATCGCGAAGATCTGTTGCCAGAGTTTTTGCGCAACCGGATTTACTATGCGTTGCACATGCGCCTCGGCGTACATATTGATCAATTAGGTGTCGATCAGCGTGAAGTGTACGTGCTGGCTTTGGCTGGCGGCCTGCTCGCGCGAGTTGCCCGCGTCGATGAAGAGGTGACGCTGGCTGAGCATGATAAGATTGTGGCGATTCTGGAAGAGTGGTGGCATCTCGATCATGCTCGTGCCACACTCGTGGCCGAGGTGGCTTTGGCCGAGAGTGCGGCCAGCCTCGATTTCTTCCGTCTCGCCAAAGAGTTTGCTGAATCGACCACGGTTGAACAGCGCGAACGGTTTCTCGATGCGCTGTTTGCAGTGGCAATCGCTGAAGGCGAACTGTCCGGCGCTGAGAGCGCCGAGATTAGCCGGATTACTGCCGCGATTAACCTGCCTCATGATCGCTTTGTAGCGGCGCGGATGCGTCTGCCGCGCCAACCCGGAAAACGTTTATGACTGTGACCCTCTTCGCCCCGCTTGATATGCATTTGCATCTGCGCGAAGGCGCAATGTTACGCCTTGTTGCGCCTTTTTCCGCTGCCCAATTCGCCGGCGCAGTGATTATGCCGAACCTAATCCCGCCGGTTGATCACGCCGAGCGGTTGGCCCGCTATCGAGCCGAGATTCTGGCCGCGACCGAGCCCTACCCGTTTCTGCCGCTGATGACGCTCTTCTTCCGCCCGTATGATGCGGCCACGTTGCAGGCGCTGCGCGATCAGATATTTGCGATTAAGCTCTACCCCGAAGGCGTGACCACCAACAGCGCTGGCGGAGTGAGCGATCTGGCCGCGATTGAGCCGACGCTGGCGCTGTTGGAAGAACTGGACATTCCGTTGCTGGTGCATGGCGAGAGCCACGGCTTTGTGCTTGATCGCGAAGCCGAGTTTTTGCCCGTCTACGAGCGGTGGGCGCGCGCGTTCCCGCGCCTGCGGATTGTGATGGAGCATATCACGACCGCGGCGGCGCTTGATCTGTTTGATCGCTACCCCAATCTGTTTGCGACGGTGACGCTGCACCATCTGATGATCACGCTCGATGATGTGGCCGGCGGGTTGTTGCAACCACACCTCTTTTGCAAGCCGATTGCGAAGCGTCCGGCGGATCGCGATGCGCTGCTGGCGGCGGCCTTGGCCGCCCATCCCAAGTTAATGTTCGGCAGTGACTCGGCCCCGCACCCGATTGACCGTAAAGAAGCCGCTTTCTGCGCTGCCGGGGTCTTTTCGGCGCCGGTGCTGTTGCCGCTGCTGGTTGAGCTGTTTGAGCGCCATGATGCGCTTGATCGCTTGCCGGCGTTTGTCAGCGGCAATGCTTGCCGTATCCACGGCTTGACCCCGCCGGCACGCACGGTGCGGCTCGTGCAAGAGTCGTGGCAGGTACCGGCCCGCTACGGCGATGTTGTGCCCTTCGCCGCCGGCCAGACGCTGCGCTGGCGGGTGGTGAACGAGTAAAACAAGGCGCAGAGACTCTTAACGCAAAGGCGCAAAGAACGCGAAGGGTGCAAAGGGTTTTGAGGGAAATGGTACAAGACGCTTTGTCACGCTCACTTGATACCGCTGCGTGCCTTTGTGTTCATCAAACCTTTGCGATCCTTTGCGCGCTTCGCGCCTTTGCGTGTTCCAAACTTTGCGTCTTTGCTCCCTCTGCGCCTCACCTGATGGCCTTGCCCGCCAACCCCCCGCCCCATACGTCAGGCGGAGGCGGCGGCATAAACAGATCGGTCACATCAATCGCCCGCCGCAACCGGCCAAAGGTGGTTGCGATAAAAGTGATCCGGCGCAAGCGCGCTGCCGGCACCGATCGCTCCAGCTCACACAATGGCCCAAGATCGATCCGGTAGTAGCGTTCGCCAGCGCGGGGATGATTGGGTTCGTCGGGCAAGAGATCACGGCGCTGCATAATCTGATAGCGCAGCACGGCAGCGTAACGCTGTACCCGCCACCGTTCGGCGCCGAACGATCCCGGCTGGTAGAAGGCGAGATAGCCGGCGGCAAGGCGGGGTGGCGCGTGGTTCAGCGGCAGCCGGTACCACCCCGCGCTGCGGACCAGTTCGAGGTCGCGGGGTCGCGGCACAATCACTACCAGTACCCGCGCGTCATCATCAGGTTCGAGCATAGTGATCCTCTTTCTACCTATCATTGCGCGCCGCCTTCCCCCTGTCATTGCGCGCCGAGCGAAGCGAGGCGAAGCAATCTCCTGCGGCAGCAGACGAGATGCCTGCACGCCATTGGTCTGCGCCGAAGCGGGAGATTGCTTCGGGGCTGCCGCTCCCTCGCCCTGACAGGAGGGGTGTGCGCCTTCGCCCTGACGGGAGGGCTGCCGCTCCCTCGCCCTGACGGGAGGAGTGTGCGCCTTCGCCCTGACGGGAGGGCTGCCGCTCCCTCGCCATGACAGACGCTAGCAAGATCCATGTTCCCTTTCCTACCAATTCCGCCCGTTTCCGCCAATTAATCCGTGGTACACTACCTATAGGACCTCTATACATGAAACCGTCGCAACTCGTCAAAAGTTATGCGCTTTTTTCGTTCATTTTTGCTCATCATGGTCATCGTGTTCGGGCTAGCTGCCTGCGCCACCCCGGCTCAGCCAACCGTGCGGGCGAGCATCGGTGCGATTGAGGCGGTCAATGCGGATAATAGCGAAGGGTTTGAGCGCGTCACGATGCCGCGACCGTTTGTGTTTCCCGCTGACCACGGCCCGCACCCGACCTTCCAAACCGAATGGTGGTACTACACCGGCAATCTCACCACTGAGAATGGCCGGCGCTTTGGTTTTCAGTTGACCTTCTTCCGCCGCGCACTCAGCCCCAATCCGCCGGCCCGTGAATCGGCGTGGGCCACGAGCGACGTGTACATGGCCCATTTTGCTCTCAGCGACATCGATGGCGGCCAGTTTTACGCCTTCGAGCGGTTTAGCCGCGCTGCTGCCGGGTTGGCTGGCGCCAGTGGCGATCCGTTCCGCGTCTTTCTGAACGATTGGTCGGTGGCAGGCAGCGGCCCAGAGGGCATGACCATGCATCTGCGCGCCGCTCAGGATGATGTGGCTCTCGATCTGATCGCCACCAACAGTCGCCCGCCCGTGTTGCAAGGCAATGCCGGCGTCAGCCAGAAGGGTTCGCAGGTTGGCAACGCTTCGGCGTACTACTCGCTCACCCGTATGGTTAGTGAGGGAACGATCCGCATCGGTGAAACGACCTACCCCGTGCGTGGCTTGACGTGGATGGATCGCGAGTGGGGCACCAGCGCGCTCGAAGAGGGGCTGACAGGATGGGATTGGTTTGCGTTGCAGCTCGAGAGCGGGCACGATCTGATGTACTACCAACTGCGCGAAGCCGATGGCCGCCCGTCGCCGTTTGTCGGCGGCAGCCTGCTCTTGCCCGACGATACCGTGATCATCCTCGGCCCCGGCGATGTCGAGCTGACCGTAACCGATACGTGGCGCAGCTCGCGCAGCGGCGCCGTCTACCCATCCGGCTGGCGATTGCGCGTGCCGCGCTATGGGTTAGACCTTACTATCACACCGGCGATGCGCGATCAAGAATTGCCGGTGACGGTGGTCTATTGGGAAGGAGCGGTGACGGTGAGCGGCACGATGGGCGGGCGCGGTTATGTGGAATTGACCGGCTATGCTGACCCGGAATGATCCGGCGCTGCCGCCGATCACGCTCATTAGCGGCTTTCTCGGCAGCGGCAAGACGACGCTGTTGCGCCGGTTGCTAGCCCGCGCCGATCGCCGGATCGGCGTGATTGTCAACGAGTTTGGCGCGATCGGGATTGACGGCGCATTGCTGGAACAGAGCGGCGCCGGCCAGTTGATCGAGCTGAGCGGCGGGTGTGTGTGTTGCGTGGCTGGCAGCGATGTGATCGTGGCGATCGAAACGCTCGCGAATAGCGGCCCGCTCGACGCCATCGCGATTGAGACGAGTGGCTTGGCTGAGCCGGGAGCGATTGTGCGCCAGCTCCGCGCGGTGGATATTTCGCTCGATGCACTGGTGACGCTGGTGTCAACTGCCGATTACGAGCAGGCGCTGGCCGCGACGCCGTTAACCGCGCGCCAAATCCGGCTCGCCGACCTGATCGTGCTGACCCACGGTGATCTGGTTGATGGGCAAACCATACAGCACGTCATCGCGCGCGTGCGCGAGATCAACCAGCGCGCGCCGCTTGTACCAGCCATCTACGGCGAGGTCGCGCCTGATCTGATCTTTAGCCCGCGCAGCGATGGCCGCTTGCCGTCCGAATTATCCCACCAGCATGCCGAATTTCACGCGCTGAACTGGCAAGCCGATCTGCCGTTGCGCCGATCAACGCTTGAGCAAACCTTGCGCGATCTGGCGGCAAAGGGCATCTTTCGCGCCAAAGGGATCATCTACTGCACCGACTTGCCATGGGCCGATGAAGTGCATCTGGTAGCGGGACGGCTGCGCTTAAGCGCTTTGCGGTTTGTACAACAGCCCACGCCGCTCTGCCGGTTGGTGCTAATCGGGGACGCGCAGGCGCTGGCTGAGGCTAGCGCTGCGCTCGACGCCTGCATCGACAGCGCCGAGCGAATCGCGCAGTGGCGCGCCCGTTACGCTGAAATCGAATGAAGGGATAGTGGCGAACACGGTTTGCCCGGCCTGTTGTTCGGCGGCAATCACGTCACACAATCGCGGCAGATCGCCGATATAGGGGGTCAGTGCCTGCACCGCTTCAGCGCAAAGCAACGTGTGCAACTTGGCAACCCGTTGGTGGAGGCCGCCGTCAAGCAACCATTGTCCGGCGATGCGCTGTCGATCAAGCGGGCTAAGGGTGCCATCATTGCGCCAAATTGCCGCGGCAATTAGATGGATCAACCACCCAGCCCGTCCGGCGTTCAGATCGACAGCCAGATCAAGTGCGTCATCACGCAATTGGCGAGCCAGAATCAACCGGTTGAGCGCACCGGTCAGCGCTCGCCAAGCTGGATCAGTTGGTGACAAGCCGGCCAACGTGAGCGGCGCGAGCTGAACGAGGTGCCAGCCGGCAGCGCGATCGCATACCCATTGTGCGGTCAACGACTGCAATTGGCAGGGGCGCCAGCGGCCATTGACGGCCCGCGCCGCCAGTTCGCGCCGGTAGGCGGCAACCATCCGGCGTTCCAAGGTGTGCAGTAAGCGATGGCTGATGCCAAGATGACCAAACATCTGCCACGATCGCTGCCCCAACGCGCGCACCAATCGCCCGGCTAGGGTCGGGATTTCGCTATCGAGGCATCTATCGCGCAGAGTTGCGGCCCAACTGCCGCACAGGAGGGCCAGTGCCATACGGTTGAGGACGGAAGGATGCAGCGGCCAGCGGGAAGCCAACCAATACGGCCAGAGTGTCAACAGCCGGTGTAATTCGCTGTCAAGCGCTTGACGCGCTGGTTGTTGCAGGGAGGATGGTAGCCTGATGATCAGGCGCGCCAGCTTGGTTTGAGCAGTCTGCCAGCGTATGTGTTCGGTTATTGACAGCGACAGCATGTGGTTCGGCCAGCGTATGAATGATCACTGCCGTCATATCATCGCTTTGCTCTAACGCGCCGCGAAACTCCGTGATGGCAGTCCAAATTTGGTCGAGCGCTCGGTAGGGATCAGTAGGGTCTGTTTGGTGGATCAGAGTCATCAGCCGGTCAAACCCAAACAGCTCGCGCTGAGCGTTACGGGCCTCGAAGAAGCCATCGGTCAACAAAAATATCTGATCTCCCGGTTGGAGGGTGAGCGTTATTTCTTGATACTCAAGACCGGTTTTAGCGCCGAGTGGCAAACTTGGGCAGCCAACCTCGTGAATCTGATCATCGCGCCGGAGATAGGGGAAGGGATGGCCAGCGGTGGTGAAGACGAGCGTTTCGGTTGCTGGATCGAGGATGCCGAGAAACGCGGTCACAAATTGGGCTTGCAAGCCATCGCGGCAGAGCATCTCATTCGTAGCGCGCAAGATAGTTGCCGGCGACTGGTAGATAGTGATATGCGAACGCAAAAGCGAACGAGCCATGACCATCATGAGCGCGGCTGGAATGCTTTTACCGGTGACATCAGCCACCACAATCGCTAAGCGCCCATCGGGCAGTGGCACAAAATCGTAGAAATCGCCGCTCGTTTCACGGGCCGGTTCCGAACGAGCGACAATCTGGATATTGCCTAGTTTGGGAGGCGGCGACGGATACAGACGCTGCTGAATATTGCGGGCAAGTTCTAATTCGTGGCGAATGATCTGGTCTTGCATCAATTGCATCCGGGCTTGATCGAGCTGGTGATGCGACGTGGAAATTTGCCATTGGTAAAAAGAGATAGCAGCCCAGACGAGAATGGTAAAATGGGAGTGAAAAGCCCAGTAGCATCTTCAAAAATGTGCTCTTGAGTAGGATTTGTGGCAAACAAAACAATATATGCAGCAAAAATAGCGATCAAGTTGCTAATTACAACGATCCCTGCTAAACGCCAACCAAGCAATAATCCGGCAAAAATAACAAATAATGGTATTATGGCAGCGAATATGGTCATGCGAAGAAGATCGCCTTCTAACATATTCCCTACAATTATCAACAAAATACCAAGATTTGTCCACGCAACAAGCAGTATTGCTCCGCTTCGCTCACGGTCTCGGCGAATAAACCAATCAATCAATCCATTAATTGCAAGCGAGATTACCACAATAACATAATATAACGGATGGGAGAGGGGTGGGATAAGCATGATCAGCAAAGCCGCAATGGTAAGAACCACAATCAGGCCGTTGAGCATCCGCAACATTGTACGAAGGCGCAATCGTTCGCTCTGAACATTCATTTGCCTCAGGCGTTCGGTAACCGATTGGACTTCGCGAGGTTTCATATCTGTTACAGATGCTTCGGCTTTTTTTCCTTGTCGATCCTGTACCATCAACCGCTAATCCCATCCACGAAGTGAAGTCGCCTGCTGATCAATCTGCTCAAGCTGCTTACGTTGCGCCGGATCAGCGAGCGCTTTGCGTAGGCGATCCATCTCTGCCGAATCGGGCTGCAATCCAGCCTCTTTAGCTGCAGCATCTGGATCGGCGAGTAGCCGCCGCCGGAAAGCAGGGTCGAGGACGGCTCTACCGATCAGCCGTTCAAAATCAGCGCTCATGCGGACGTGGCCTCCTTCATCTGGTAATCGCTGCGCATCCTCAAGTATACCACTTTTTTACCTTATAGCATGCAGCGTGTTCGTGATTGTGCCCTCTTGACACAGAGTATCTTTATCTAGTACTATTATGGCTGCAAACATTACCAGTGAAAGAAATGAGGGGGGTTACTCACGTATGCGACAGCGTATTGCACTACTTGCTCTCATCTTTCTTATTGGCTGGTTGCCGGCAAGTGTAGCTTCACGGGAGGGTACGCCGCCACAGTTGACTGTTGTCGGCGGCAGTCCAGTTGATCCGGGTGACTATCCGTGGTTGGTGGCGCTGCTGATTGCCGAGATTACCGATACAGCGGAGGCGTTCTGCGGCGGCGCGCTGATTGATGACGGCGGCGCATTTACCACGACCAAGTGGGTGCTGACGGCAGCGCATTGTGTGAGCGATAGGGAAGGGTATGTGGTCGATCCGGCGGCCATTCAAGTATTGGTTGGCCAACAAGATCTTTCGCAAGCGACCAACGGCCAGCGCTATGATGTAGAAAAGATTATTGTCCACCCGTTCTATGTGTTTGATACAGTGCTCTACAATGACGTGGCGCTGCTCAAATTGGACGGAGATGTCGACAACATCACGCCGATCCGGATCGCAAGGCCGGCGGATGCAGCTCGCTTTGCGCCGGGGCAGACGGCCCACATTGCTGGCTGGGGCAATACCCTGCCGCAAACCGGTTTTGATTTCCCCGATGTGGCGCACAAGGCTAGTTTGCCAATCGTTGATCTGGCAACCTGTAACGAACGTTATGACGGTGCGCTCAGCTCGGTTCATCTCTGCGCCGGCATTCTTCCGGCAGGCGGCGTTGATACGTGCCAAGGCGATAGCGGCGGGCCGTTGATGGTCTCCGACGGTTCTGGCGGCTTCCTGCATGCCGGCATTGTCAGCTTCGGCACCGGCTGCGGCTATCCGCACTACCCCGGCGTCTATGCCCGCACTGCCTTCTTTGCCGATTGGATCGAGGCGCAGATCAACGGCTCCGCCCATGTTGATATCTGGCAATTCCCGTTGCCGCAGGAGAACGGATTGCCGTTGAGCATCTCGACCGCTGTGCCGAATGGGCCCTTCGAGTACAGCGTGCTGGTGGCGAATAGTGGTGCGTTGCTGCTGACTAATGTGGTAGTGACGGTGGCACTGCCGGCGAATGCGACCTTGGTAGATGGTAGCATCAGCGATGACGGAGTCTATGATAGCAACACGCATACGATCGAGTGGTCGTTTAATGAACTGGAGCCGGAAGATGTGTTGCGACTGTCGTATCAGGTTCAGGCAGAGACGAGTGTCATTTCTGGCGATTATCAGGTAGTGGCTGACAGTGATGATGGATCGGTGGCAAGCGGTGGCCGCGACCCTGTCGTGACCGTGATCGATGAGCCGCGCTTGTATGTGACCGCGTTCTACCCGCCGGAGGCGGAAGTCGGTTCGATCTATCCGGTGACATTTGCCGTCTACAATTTTGGCCGAGGGACGAATGCGGGTCTTACCAATCTTACCAATCTAGAGCTGGTGGTTGATTTACCGACAGGCATCAATCCGGTGTCGATCGACAATGACGGCGTGCAAACGGACGATCATCAAGTGAAATGGGCCGTGAGCGAACTGCCGGCGAATGGTGAAGTGTCTGCAACGCTCTATTTCGCTGCCGGCGAGCTTGGTGATGTGCTGCGGATCACTAACTATGGGGTGTACCTTGACGCAACGCCGTTGCGGTATGGCGTGCAAGGGGTGCAAGTCGTCACTGGGCCGGCAGTGCGGTATTTGCCGATAATCATTCGTATACCGGATTGAGGTGGGGATACAGTAGGGACGCAGCGCGCTGTATCCCTGCCGGTTGGCAACGATTTGGTTTGCGCAAAGTATATAGTAACGATAGGAGGTTTTTGCATCCAATCCTAGCAGGGATGGTCATCACAATGCGTTACCTTTCACTCCTTGCGCTCGTGATCGCGTTGTTCCTCACTTCAACCGCTTTCGCTCAAGGCCGTCATCAATGATCCGCTCGACCAAATCCGCCAACCCGCTTTGATCGAGCAAGCCGCCGCGCCGTTGATCGAGCGCGGCGCGCTTGTTGCGGTGTATGTGAAAGCGCGCGGCAATGATGCCGATTTTATTCAATGTGCGCGATGATGGCAAGGCGCGGGTTGAGCTGATCGCGATTTATGTGGCGATTGCCGCTAACTACAGCGCATTGCGTTACGGCGAGCAGTGGCGCAAGCAGCTCGATGGCCGGTATCAGCAGATTTTGCGCGATCACCTCAGTACGCCGTTGTCATCACCGAATCTGAGCCAAGACATTAGCTCGGCGTTGGCGGCGGTAGAAGCCTCTGTAAACCCACAGCCGTTGATTAATGTGCGTTGGGTGCAGTGGATCATCTTTCCGTTCGGCCCGATATTGGCCTCGATCCTCTTTTCTATCGTGTTATGGCGCATCAAGATGCGATCCAAACCACGGCCTAGCGATCCTCCCGGTCATTCCGCCTTCCCGCAAGCAACGGCGGCCCCACGTACCCAAGACGCTGCGCTTGACCAACTAGCCCAACGGTTCATAGCCGCTGTCGAGCGGGTATGCGCCAATGCAGGTACTGTGCAACCCGACTCCACTCAAAAACTGCTGTTTCAAGATGTACGCCTCGCCTTGCTACGCCTCCGCCGCGGCCATACTGGCGTTTGGAATTCGGCATATACGCCGGCAGAAGAACTGAACCGGCTCGAACAGCAACTCAAAGACTTTGAACGGTCACTGAGCGCGCCGCTGCCGGCCTTTACCGGCTATCAATGGAGCGGGCAGGCGTCTGCATCCCCAGTGACAGCAGTTGATGCGGCTCATTTGCAGACATTCCGGCAGGCGCTGCAAGCCGCGACCCAGCCAATGTGGCGGCTCGATTGGGCGCTGGCCGACGCAGCAGCGCGATCGAGCGAGTTTGACACCAGCGGCTTATTCCAACGCTTGCGCGCACTCTTGTTTGAGACAACCCTTACCGATGATTCTGCGCCGGCGGCGATTACGGAAGCGCGCGATCGCAGCGGAAGCGGCGGCGGCAGCGCAACGATGGATGCAGCGTCTCGTGCGGCCAACGCCTAGCCGCCAGTCAAGCAGCGCATCATTGCATAGCAACGATTACGATAATGCGGATGCCGACCGGCGCACAGTTGCGATATGGAGTTGGGGCGCTGCCACTGCTTCATCTTCGTCCGATAGCGGTTGGGGCGATTTAGGCGGCGGCGGCAGTGATAGTGGCGGCGGCGGTGAATGATATCAGAGCGAACACCACCTTAGCTGGCGACGGTTGCCGCACGTTGGCCTAACGTTCGCCATCTGCCCCTTCACAGGCGCTCCCTAAAACGGCTACAATAGAGAGGCAGCCATGCATTGCTGCGGCAGGTTTTGAGGAGCTAACTATGGAAATTGAAGCCAAATACAAAATCAGCGCCGCCGACCTCGATCGGTTGGCGGCGCTGAGCGCGCTTGGCCCGTACACCTTGCGTACGCTGGCTGGCGAACAACAGCGCAATATCTATTACGATAGCGTTGATGGCCGGCTGGCGCTGGCGCGCTATGGTTTGCGCGTGCGCCAAATCGGCAACCGCTCGATCATCACGCTCAAGGGGCCGGCCCGGGTTGATGAAAACGGCGTTCACCATCGGGCCGAGTTTGAGTTTCCCGGTGACGATCCCGATCCGGCGCGCTGGCCGGCTGGCCCGGCCCGCGATCTAGCCCAAGCCCTTTTGTTGGGGGCGCCGGTGCGACCGCTCTTGAAGATTGAAACCAGCCGCCGGATTATCCACGCCGTTCGCGATGGCCAAGATCGGGTCGAACTGTGTCTTGATCGCGGCACCATCTATGCCGGCAAGAAACAGGCGCCGATCTGTGAGCTTGAATTGGAAGTGTTGCCGGCTGGATCGATCTACGATCTCACCGAACTAGCCAACACCTTGCGCGCCCTGATGAAGATCACCCCTGAACGGCAGAGCAAGCTTGAGCGGGGAATGGCGCTGTTGCAGCGGTAGTGTCATCACGCCACGGCGGAAAGACTGGCCAGCGCTATCGCTGAGCAACGCGCCGCTGGGCAATACGCATCCTTTCCGCCATTGAATACGCGAGGGTAAGATGGCAACTCTCACCAATCTTGCCGGCTATGTTGAGCAGTTACTAGCGATGTATCTGGTCGATCGGGCGCATGCCCGCCAAGTGGCCGATCACGCGCTGACGTTCTTCGATGCGGTCGCGCGGTCGCGCAAGTTGCCGGCTGCCTCCCGCCAATTGGTTGAAGCCGGCGCCTTGCTGCACAACGTCGGTTTGACGACTGACCCGCCAGAGCACCATCTGGTGGGGCGCGATATTATTCTGCGCCATGACTTGGGGGATGAGACCGATCAAGCGATCCTCGCCGCGATTGTCGCTCTCCACCGTCGCAAACCGCGCGCGCAGTTAGAGCCGGCGGTGCTGTGTCTCGACAAACGCAACCGCAAATTAGCCTTACAGTTGGCGGCGATCGTGCGGGTGGCCGATGGCTTCGATTACAGCCAGAGCCAGACGACGCAGGTGCAGGTGGCAGCTAGCAAGGGCCGGCTGAGCCTGATTGCAACCGGCCCGCACGCAGCAGTAGATAGCGAGCGGGCCTTGGCCAAGGCCGATCTGTGGGAACGAATGATCGGCCCGCGCCCCGAAGTAGTGGTGCAGAGCGAAGGCACCGTGGTTGAGGAAGTGGCCGGCGAAGATGAGCCAACCGAACGTCTGCCGTACTGGTACGCCTCTGGCGAGGTGCCGTTCGCCGAACTAGGCCGGGTGGTGCTGCGCCGGCAGGTGCGGCGGTTGCAACAGACGGCGCGTGCGGTTGAGGCTGACGAAACGATCGAAGCGGTGCATGATTTGCGCGTCGCCACCCGCCGCATTCGCGCTGCGTTGAGTCTGCTCGCACCAGTGGCGCCGGCTAAAGCAGCGCGCAAGGCGACGGTTGCGGTGCGCACAATAGCCCGTGAAGCCGGCGCCACCCGCGATCGCGATGTGTTGCTGAATGATATGGCCCACCGTGATCTGCCCGGCCTCGCACCAGTGATGAATGCGATCCGCGCCGAGCGTATGCAGGCCCACACGACGCTGGTTGGCTATCTCGGCAGCAAGCAGTACGAGCGCGATCTGCGCGCGCTGGCCCGCCTTGCCTGTTTTGCCGCTGAATGGGACAACCGGCCACGGGTGAAGGATCATGCCGGCAGCATGCTTTATGCCCACTACGAAGCCCTGCGCTCGTATGACCGCAATGGTCTGCCAGAAGACGATGCCTCGCTGCATGCGATGCGCATCGCCGGCAAGCGGCTGCGTTATGCGCTCGAATTGGTCAGTGACATCGTTGGCGAGCGGCTGAGTGATCTCTTAAACCCGCTGATCGACTTCCAAGACCATCTGGGTGCGTTGAATGACATTAACGTCGCCCGCGGCTTGCTGGCGCCGCACACTGAACGCGCGCCGGAAGCGGTGGCGGCCTATCTGGCTGCGCGTGAAGCCGAGTGGAATGCATTGCGCACCGAAATGCCGGAGTGCTGGGAACGACTGGCCGGCCCTGACTACCGGCGCACTCTGCTCGCCGTCATCGGCGATCTCTGACGGAGATCAGCGACCGCAAACGGCAGGTAGAGCAGAAGGATGGTAACGATCCCGATCACTTCCATCCAAACAATGTAGATTGGCCACGGCCCTAACACATCGAGCAGACTTGGCGTGTAGGGCTTGCGGGCCAAAAAAAGATAGTTGCTATCGAGCAGCCAGTTGACAACGCCGACCCCCGCCATCAACAGATTGGCCCCGATAATCACCCGCCCCACCGAACGCCACGTGGGGCGGTATCCTTCCAGCGCGATCATCGTCAGCGCGGCCAGCACCAGCCCGCCGTGGGAAATAAAGCTCTGGAAGGCACGGAAGTGCGGAAAGCCGTACACGCCGATATCCGGCGTTAACAGGGCTTGCAATGCGCCGCCGATCCCCATAAAGTAGGCAAACTCGAAGATGCGGTAGCTGTGGGTGAGCAGCATAATCACGCTAAGCCACGTAAACAGTGTGCAGAGATGCAGCGGCAGCATGTATTGGATCGACCAGAGGCCATGCACCCAGAACCAGAGGTTATAGGCAAGCTCGTTGATCGCCAGTATCGCCGCCAGCGCGTAGCGCCAGTACCGTTTGGCCGCTGCTGACAATGAGCGGGCCGGGCCGAGCACCCAACCGCAGGCGGCTGCCACGCATGCCAGCGCGATCCAGTGCGGCGGGCTAAAGAACACAAACGGCGGCCCCTCCCAGTGCAACCCAAACAGATCGGCCATCGGTTACCTCCAACAGGATGTGGGTTTGAGTGCCGGATGTATCTATCATAGCAGAACTTGGCTATGGCATGCGGCAGGAATACTGCCGTACTCCGTGCTGATGCGGCGGGGTATCGGATGCGGCAGTATCACTGCCGCACTCCATGCTAGGGCAGCGTTCGAGCCAAGGGCGCGGCATTACCTCGCCCTGCTAGCACTCCCTTGCGTTGAGTGCTAAACATGACTTGACAAACGGCCCGATCTTGTGTACTATTAACAACGGATTAGCACTCTCGATGTGACAGTGCTAATCAATGAAACCTACGCAACCCATTGGATTGCATATCAAACGGAGGATAGCAGCTATGGCGGATTTCCGCATCCGACCTCTTGGCGACCGCGTGGTGGTCAAGCCGGTTGAGCGTGAAGAGAAGACCAAGACCGGCATTTTCCTGCCCGATACGGCCAGCAAGGAGCGCCCCATGGAGGGCACGGTGTTGGCGGTTGGCGAGGGCCGCCGGGACGATAGCGGCAAGCTGATCCCAATGAGCGTCAAGGCTGGCGACCGGGTAATCTTCGCCAAGTATAGTGGCACTGAGTTCAAGCTCGACGATGTCGAGTACCTGATCCTGTCGGAGAAGGACATTCTGGGTATCGTGCAAGAGTAGCAACCTCGCGCTAATGGCGCTATTCTCAGTGGAGGATTATAGATCCTATGCCAAAGCAGCTTTATTTCAACGAAGAAGCGCGCCGCGCCCTCAAGCGTGGCGTTGATCTGGTTGCCGATGCGGTCAAGACGACCCTTGGCCCGCGTGGCCGCAACGTTGCGATCGACAAGAAGTTTGGTTCGCCGACCGTGACTCACGACGGTGTGACCGTCGCCAAGGAGATCGAGCTGAAGGATCCCTTCGAGAACATGGGCGCCCAGCTCCTCAAAGAGGCGGCGACCAAGACCAACGATGTCGCCGGTGACGGCACCACCACCGCGACCGTGCTGGCGCAGGCGATCGTCACCGAGGGTCTGAAGGTGGTGGCGGCTGGCGCCAACGCAATGCTGCTCAAGCGTGGTCTCGACCGCGGCGCCGAGGCGCTGGTGGCGGCGATCAAGGCTAGCGCCGTACCGGTGCGCGACCGCGCCGACATTGCCCATGTCGCGACCAACTCGGCGGCTGACAGCGAGATCGGCGAGCTGATTGCCGAGGTGATGGAGAAGGTCGGCAAAGACGGCGTCATCACCGTCGAAGAGTCAAAGGGCGTTGCCTTCGAGAAGGAATACACCGAGGGCATGCAGTTCGACCGCGGCTACATTTCGGGTTACATGGTGACCAACGTCGAGCGGCAAGAGGCTGAGCTTGACGATCCCTACATCCTGATCACCGACAAGAAGATCAGCAGCATCCAAGAGATCCTCCCCGTCCTTGAGAAAGTGTTGCAGGTGACGAAGAACTTCGTCATCATCGCCGAGGATGTTGACGGCGAGGCGCTGGCGACGCTGGTGGTCAACAAGCTGCGCGGCACCATCAACGCGCTGGCGGTCAAGGCGCCCGGCTTCGGTGATCGCCGCAAGGCCATGTTGCAAGACATTGCTATCCTCACCGGTGGCACCGTGATCAGCGAGGAGATCGGTCGCAAGCTCGACAGCGCGACGATCGAGGATCTGGGCCGCGCCCGCAAGGTGATCGCCACCAAGGATGACACCACCATCATCGAGGGCCGTGGCGACGAGGCGGCCATCCGCGCCCGCATCGAGCAGATCCGCGCCCAGATTGCCACCACGACCAGCGACTTCGATCGCGAGAAGCTGCAAGAGCGGCTGGCCAAGCTGGCCGGTGGCGTGGCTGTGATCAAGGTTGGCGCTGCGACCGAGCCGGAGCTGAAGGAGAAGAAGCACCGCGTTGAGGACGCGCTGAGCGCGACCCGCGCGGCGGTCGAAGAGGGCATCGTGCCCGGTGGCGGCGTCGCGTTGCTCAACGCTATCCCGGCGCTTGACAACGTGCAGGTTGCCCACGAGGACGAGAAGGTCGGTTTGCAAATCCTGCGCCGCGCCCTCGAAGAGCCGCTGCGCATCCTTGCCCGCAACGCCGGTGAGGACGGCTCGGTGATCATCGCCAACGTCCGCCGTATGCAGGAGGAGAAGGGCGATAAGAACATCGGCTACAACGTGCTGACCGGCCAGTACGGCAGCATGATCGAGCAGGGCATCATTGACCCGGTGAAGGTTACCCGCAGCGCCGTGCAGAACGCGGTCTCGATCGCGGGCATGATCCTGACCACCGAAGCTCTGATCACCGACATCCCCGAAGATAAGCCGGTGGCTGGCGCTGGCGCCGGCGCGGGTGGCGGGATGGATTTCTAAGCCAGTAAGGGTTTCCTGTGCTGGAGGGACGCATATTCATGCGTCCCTCCATTCATTATGGCGCTGCACGGTGGTGCAGCGCTACGCATGGATCCCGATCACCGTATGGATTAGGAGCCGCACCGCCGTGCGGCGCTACGGGTTAATCTGCTGCAATATGTGGTGGACGGTTGCGCCAATATCGTGGCCGATCACAAATTGCACGACCGTCACTGGCGCTGCAAACGTTTGCTCGATGGCAGCGATCGTCTGTTGGCGACGGCGTTCGACACGGCTTGGATCGGCGTAAAAGTCGGCGGCATTCTCGCTCGCGCCAAAGTCATCGACCACGATGATCCGGGCCACGTTGGCGCGCAAGCCAGCGCGCACCCGCTGCCAAAACAGGGGATCGGCTTTGATAACGCCGAGATCGGCGGAATTGGCGATGAATGCCGTCGCGTCGCCGGTGAGTCTGCCCAGCGGTTGTGGCACGACCTGTTGGTTGCGCAGCCGCAAGGCGCGCGCCGCCCATCCTTGCGCTGCTAATGCTTTTGCAATGTGCGCCGTTGCCTCGGCGTAGTGATCGGTGGCGATGAGCGTTGTGATCCGGCTATCAGCGCTGAGCGCCGCAAACAGCGGCTGCCACGCCGGGTCGATCACGGAAGCCGCTATGTACATCTGCGTAAACCGCTGCGCGCATCGGGCTGCGATCCTTGCCGATGTGCCCTGCGCGCGCAACTGGCGTGCCAGCAACGCCGCCAACCCAACGCGGCTCGTGCTGCCTTCAACCCATGTTGGCCCAACCAACTCATTCCAATAGCGATCAACGGTGATACCTAATGCCCGCAACCCCGCATCGCTGAGCGCCGTTGCTAAGCGGTGGGTCTCACCGAAGCGCACCGCGCCAAGGCTGAGGGTGCCGGAGAAGTCGAGAATGAGGAGCGTGGCAGTCATTGCTGTGTTTGGATTGCTACAATAGCGACTCGACAAATCGGCCAACTTGTGTATAATAGCGAATGTGCAATGCGGGAGTGGCTCAGTTGGTAGAGCGACACCTTGCCAAGGTGTAGGTCGCGGGTTCGAATCCCGTC
>NZ_DAOTWH010000248.1:0-12398 GCF_034435895.1 Chloroflexus sp. | reverse complement strand
GCAGCCGCCGCTGCTTGTGCCGCCTGCGCCGCTTGCGCCGCCAACTCAGCCCGCCGCGCCGCGATCTTCTCGGTCAACTGCGGCGCCAAGCCAATGACATCGGGCCGGCGGCGAATGTTGCCCTGCAACTTCTTCAACGCCCCCTCACGCACCTCGGCCCACATCGTGGGTGCGATGTGGGCGTAATAGCTGATTGGCCGGAGCAACTGCTCTTTATGCACCGTCAACTGAGTGTGATCGTCGGTGGAAAGCTCAAACTCGTGATCCATCTTGATCGCGTCGAATGGGCAAACCTCGGCACAAAAGCCACAGCTCATGCAGGCATCGTACTCGATGATAAACTCGGCCACTGCCGGCACCGGCTTCCCGGTAGCCGGATCTTTGGCCTGCGTCATGTGGATCACCTGCGGCGGGCAGATCCGTTCGCACTGGAAGCACGAGGTGCAAAGTTCGTGACCCGTCTCGTCATCGTAGAGCAGGATCGGCATGTTGCGGTAGGCTTCCGGGATGCGCGGCTGCTCTTCCGGGTACTCGATCGTAAACGTGCCGTGGATCTGGCTGTAGCTGCGATTGAGCTTAAACGACTCCTTCCAGTGCTTCCAGATCACCGCCATCCCGCGCAGCAGACCGGCGCCGCGCCGCACGCGGGTATCGTCGCGCTGCACTTCGATCACCCGCCCACGCGGAATCTCTATCTCAAACGGCGAGGCTGTCATCGATCCACCTCCCCCATCACGATGTCAATACTGCCAAGGATGACCACAATATCGGCCACCTTATAACCGCGGCACATATCGGCCAGCGGGGTGAGATTGATGAACGACGGCGCGCGCACTTTGTAGCGGTACGGTCGAGTGCTGCCATCGCTAACCAGATAGAAGCCGAGTTCACCTTTGGGCGACTCAATGCGGGCGTAGGCATCACCCACCGGCGGGCGCACGTTCTGGCGGGCTTTGGGGTTGATGTGGCCGCCCTTAGCGTCGGGCAACTGCTCAAGCACCTGCTCGATAATCCGCTTGCTCTGGCGCATCTCCTCGATCCGCACCAGAAAGCGGTCGTACACATCGCCCACCTTGCCGACCGGCACATCAAAATCAAACCGGTCATAGACACTGTACGGCTCGGCTTTGCGCACATCGTAGGGGATGCCGGAACCACGCAGCACCGGGCCACTGACGCCATACGACAGGGCAACTTCCGGCGGCAGAATGCCGATCCCGATCGCCCGTTGCAGCAAAATCTCGTTATCGCGCAGCAACCGCTCCAGTTCATCGATATACGCCGGCAGCGCGCGCAGCAACTCGCGCAAATTAGGAATAAATTCAGGGGGTAGATCGCGCACCACACCGCCGAACCGGAAATAATTGCACATCAAACGCGCGCCGCTCGCCATCTCGAACAGATCGAGAATCTTCTCACGCTCGCGCATCCCAAACGCCAGCGGCGTCTGCCACGCACCCATGTCGTTGATCATAAAGCCGACCGCGCTGGCATGATTAAGGATGCGGGTCAGCTCGACCATCAACACCCGGATATACTCGGCCCGTTCGGGCACCTCGATCCCGGCCAGCCGCTCGACCGCCATCGCATAAGCTTGATTATTAGCCATTGAATTGAAGTAATCGAGCCGATCGGTGTAGGGCATATTCTGCAAATACGAATTCGCCTCGGCGATCTGCTCGTGGTTGCGATGGAGATAGCCAAACACCGGCTTCAGATCAATCACCGTCTCACCGTCGACCGTCACCAGCATGCGAAACACGCCGTGAGTGGACGGGTGTTGCGGGCCGATATTGACTTGCAGCTCTTGGGTCTGAAGCATAGCAGCACCGGTTTTTTCTATGCTGATAGCCCATTCGCTTGTGGCGAGATCAGGCTAGGTTGATTGAGCGTCAAACGATCGACGAGTATCGTAGAACTTTTCGCAAATGCGGCAGTGAAACTGCCGCACTCCATCCGGATCAGCTTACATTCAGCGCACGTAGTACATCCACGATGATGTTCACGGGCAAGAAAGCCACCCACTACAGCACCATCACTACTCTCTCACCCCTCACTCTCACCACCCAAATATTTATCACCCTGCCGGGGAAAGTCTTTGCGCATAGGGAAACCTTCAAACTCATCCCACATATAGATGCGGCGCAAGAAGGGATGGCCGGTAAACTCGATCCCAAACAGATCAAACGCCTCGCGCTCGTGGAAGTTGGCGGCAGGCCAGCGCGGCGTCAGCGACGGCACGACCGGCTCATCACGCGGCACGCGCACGCGCAATACGATACTGGGGCCGCCAGATGGATGGTAGAAGCGGTAGACCAGCTCGAAGCAACCGGCGTGCAGGTAATCGACCACCGCAATATCGGACAGATAGGCATAGCCGAGCGTATCACGCACAAAGAGCGCCGCAGCGACCAACTGATCGGGCCGCACCACCGGATCAGGCGGGTTAAACAGGCCGGGTTGGGGGCCGTGGGCGGGTGGCGGCGTGATCGCCAGCGGTTCCGCCGTGACCAACGCAGCCGGCAATGCCTCGGCAAGGCGGGCGCGCAGCTCGGCAGGAGTCATCTCAGGCATCGCTCACCCCGCTTCGCTTCAAATCATCGGCGGCGATCTCAGGCGAGATACCGCGCGCCTTCAAGGCATGCTCCAATTCAACTTCCGGATCCATAATCGGGAACTGGCGCACCACTTCGGGATGCTCGATCTGGCCCGACCGCCGTTCGCCGTGGCTCGGCGAGGTATACGAGCTAAGCAACGGCAACCCGCCGACCGGATCGACCAGCTTGCCGTCAATCTCTAGCCCTTTGGCGCCAAACGTAGGCACCGGAAAATCGTCCGTTTGCGGTTTCTCACCGCTGCCATACCAGCGCACCTGGCCAAGCTTCTGCTGATCGATCTGCTCTTGCAAGGTCATCAGCGCGTGGAGCAGGGCTTCAGGGCGCGGCGGGCAACCGGGAACGTAGACATCAACCGGGATGAGCAAGTCAATCCCGCGCAACACGTTATAGCCATCGCGAAACGGGCCGCCGGACGTAGCGCACGCCCCCATTGAAATCACATAGCGCGGCTCGGCCATCTGGTTATAGAGCCGCACCACCTGCGGAGCCATCTTCTTGGTCACGGTGCCGGCCACAATCATCAGATCGGCTTGGCGCGGCGACGCGCGAAACAGCTCAGCGCCGAAGCGAGCGACATCGTAGCGGCTCAGACCAAACGCCATCATTTCGATGGCGCAACAGGCCAACCCAAACGCCATTGGCCAGATCGACGAACGGCGGCCCCAGTTGTAAAACCGATTGACGGTGGTTAACAAAATTCCCTGCCGCTCAAGTTCGAGCTGGGCCGGATCGACATCAGCCATAATCACACCCACTCTAGAGCGCCTTTGCGCCATTCGTAGAGCAAGCCGGCAAACAGCATGAGGAGGAAAATCGTCGCCGCAATCAGGCCATAGAGACCAACTGCATTGAATGCTACCGCCCACGGATACAAGAAGATTACTTCAATATCGAAAATCACGAAGGCAAGCGCATAGAGGTAATACTGCACTTTGAATTGGACGTGGACATCGCCCAGCGCTTCCAACCCGCACTCGTAGGTGCTGGTTTTCAGCGGCGTCGGGCGTTTAGGGCGCAGGAAGAAGGCGAGCACGAGCGGGATCAGCGGGAAGCTGATCGCAGCAAGCAGAAAGATGCCTATCAGAGCATAATCGGCAAGCATTGCCTATCCTCCGTTGGGCGGGTGAAACAAAAAGGCGATAAAAAGTATATCACAAATGCGTACCAACCGGCGCAACCTTCCGGCCAGAATTGTAATGAGTATTTATCATAGTTGGTAGCGAAATGACAACTATCTGCCGTCTGACGGCTCGAAGCGCAGTTCGACCCGGCCCACCCGAATCGCATCGCCGGGATGGACTTCGGTCGGCTCGGTCACTTCAAAGCCATTGAGGAAGGTGCCGTTGGTGCTATTGAGGTCTTCGAGGATCCAGACGTTGCCGCGGCGCTTGAGACGCGCATGCTCGCTAGAGAGAAAGGTATCATTCAGCACAATATCACAGTGCGGGCTTCGCCCAATCAAGGTATCAGGATTGAGCGGAAAGGTCTTGCCAACCGCCACCCCGCTTTGGCCAGAAATCGTCACCACCAACTGGCCATATGGGCTCGCGACAGTGGGCGCTACGGCGGAACGCGCTAGATCGCGCCGGATCACCTGCACCACCTGCCAGAGAAAGAAGTACAGCAGAAAGACGACCGCTACCCGCAGCAAGAGCAAGATAATGCCGATCGAGATGCTGGCGATATCGAAAAACATCGGCTAGCCCTCGCGAAAGGTCAACTCAAGCCCGCCCAACGAGACGACATCACCATCGCGCAGCGCGCGTTCAGCAATCCGTTCGCCATTCACAAACGTCCCGTTGGTACTGCCAAGATCAAACAACCAGAACTGGCGTTGGCGGTAGCGCAACTGGGCATGCTTGCGCGACACGCGCGTGTCTTCGAGGATAATATCATTATCGAGGCCGCGGCCAATCGTCACTGTGGTCGTCTCGATCGGCAGCGCCTGCGGTTCGTGGCCGGTATGCAAGAGCAGAAACGCCCTCGACGAGCGGCCAACCCCTCGATCAGCCTGCATAATCATCGTCATATTCGGCTGTTCGGCTTGGCTATCGCTCATTTCGGCCACCACCTGTATCGAACGGCGCGACACCGAGGGGTCTTCGGCCAGCACGACGCGCGGCTGGTCAAGCAGGGTAAAGTTGCGTTCAGCGGCCAGCTCGCTCAGGTAGGTAGCCATCTCTTGTTCGAGCTGCTGGCGCACCGGTTGGAACGCAGCAAAATCTTGCGGATGCAGATAGGCGCGGTAGAAACTCGGCACAATCACCCGCTTGATACTAATCTTCTGATTGCTCTCCATAGCCCGTTCCAGCCGGCGGGCAATTTCGACGGGTTGGATCGGGCTGCGGAACATCCGCGCCACCGATCCTTCGACCATCTGCTCCATAAACTGTTCAAAGCGACGTAGGGCAGACATAGCTTCCCTCCGCAGAAGATCAGCTTGGCCGCGCACCGGCGGCAGGCGCGCGCACCGGTTCGCCAAGGTAGATGGGTTCAAGCGTGGCCAGATCATCGTAACGCTGTTCGAGATGGCGTTGCCATGCCAGCTCGGCCAAAAAGGCAGGCCGGCGCAGCCGCGCGGCGGGCAGCGGCAACAGCGCCCGATCGCCCAAGCCACGTTGCAAACCGGCGATCGTAGCCGCGTCGAGATCGCCGCAGAACAACGCTGGGCCGTTTACCTCGGCGCACAGCTCGCTGAGGGTCAGATTACGATCAGGAGCAAGGCGTTCGAGCCGGTCGCGCGCAACGAATGGCGCGGTCGCGTAACGTTCCCTGCCCAACCGGATCAGCGGGTAGACGGGCAACGTCGTGGGCAGATACTGATACGCCAGCGCATCAAGCGTCGGGATACCGATCAACGGTAGATCAGCGGCCAAGGCCATCCCCTTGGCCAGACTCAGCCCGACCCGCAAGCCGCTCCAACTCCCCGGCCCCAACCCCACGGCGAGCACGGTAAGATCAGCCGGCGCCGCGCCGGCATAGCGTAACAACGCATCGATCTGCGGCAACAGTTGGGCAGTATGGTTCCGCCCTGACTCCCACACGCTTTCGGCGAGCGGGCCATGGGGACCATAGAGCGCCAGACCGGTGAGAGCGGTAGCGGTATCGATCGCGAGCAACATTAGCCGAACGTCGCCTCCTTAAACATTGCCAGCAGCTCGCGGTAACGAGCGCCGCGCGGCGCCAACCGCAACCGCCGCTTGGTCTCGCTCACATAACTCAGGGTAATATGCACATGGTCAGGCGGCAACGCCGCTGACGCCCGTTCAGGCCATTCGATCAGGCATACGCCATCGGCCAGCCAGAGTTCATCGAGGCCAATCGTAGCTAATTCGGTCACGCCGCTGACGCGGTAGAGATCAACGTGATAGATCGGCAACCGGCCATGCGCGCCATCGGCGCGATACTCATTGATCAGCACGAAAGTGGGGCTGGTCACCGGGCCGTCATACCCCAACCCGCGTGCAATCCCTTTGATCAGGTGGGTTTTGCCAGCGCCGAGCGGCCCTGACAACAGCGCCACATCGCCGGCGCGCAACAAATGACCGAGCCGGGCGCCGATCCGTTCGGTTTGCGCCGGGCTATGGCTGATAAAATCGAGCTCGTGCGGCGTTTGCGCCGCCGGTAACAATGGTTCGGTCATGGCACTATTGTACCATAGGGGAGAACGGGGAGCAGAGCAGCAATACGGGCGGGTTTGCAACCCGCCCGTACTCGCTATCATCCGAGATCAACTGCCGGATTGAGACCGGCAGCCGCGATCGCACTGGCTGGGGGAAGATCAGTGGTGAGCGTCATCATCGCATGGCGCAACTCTTGGGCGGTGCGGCGAGCTTCATTGCTAAAGACGCCATCAACCGCAATGAGCAGGCCGCGGGTTAGGCGACGGAGGAAGAGGATTTCGGCAAAATCTTGCACATCAGCGGCGGTAATGAGCGCGCGGCGCTGAACTAGCACCGCAAACGGCTGGCCAGATAGTTCGGCCAAGACCAACAAACAGCGCGTCGCACGCAACTGTTCGGCAGTGATAACCTGATAGCCAAGCCGGCGAGCATGGGCGGCGGCTTCACGAGCGACTACATCCATCGTTATCCTCCTCCATTGAGGACACTGGCCTCGCGCGCGGGCGATGGGGCATTACGCTGATGGAGAAGATATTCGTTGCTTAGCATACCATACTTTACGCAGATTTTGGCAAGCTCGCGTGAGATGATGGCCGGTTGTCATTGCGAGCGCGTGCAGCGTCCGAAGCAATCTCCCCTTTTGGCGCAGACCAATGGCGGGCAGGTAGAGCTTCCGCTGAAGCGGGGGATTGCTGCGCCGCCGGAGGCGGCTCGCAATGACAAGCGGGGCGCGGGATGAGCCCCTCAATACGCATTCTCTTGCCGGCCAGTGATGAAGTTAATGATAGTGCGCAAAATGATCTTAATATCGAAGAGCAGTGACCAATTTTCCACGTAATACAGATCGTAGCGGGTACGTTCTTCGATGCTGGTATCGCCACGCAAGCCGTTCACCTGCGCCCAACCAGTCAGACCGGCCTTCTCTTTATGGCGGCGCATGTAGCGCGGAATCTGCTGGCGGAACTGCTCAACCCAACGCGCCTGTTCAGGACGGGGGCCGACGATTGACATCTCGCCGATCAAGACATTGATCAACTGCGGCAGCTCATCGAGGCTGGTGCGGCGCAACCAGCGCCCGACGCGCGTCACCCGCGGATCATTCTGCACCGTCCACGTACTAAACCGTTCAGCATCGGGGCGCATGGTGCGAAACTTAATCATCCAGAACGGCTTGCCATCGAGACCGACGCGCTCTTGCAAAAAGAAGACCGGGCCACGCGACTCAAGCCGGATAGCGAGGGCGATTAACAGCATCACCGGCGCTGCAAACAACAACACCAGCGACGCCACCACCAGATCGAGGCCGCGCTTGAGCACCCGATTCCACGGATTATCGAGCGCGGCGTTCTTGACGCTGACCAGCGGCAAATCGCGCAGATCGCCGATCGATACCTCGTTATTAGTAATCAGTTGGAAGGTATCAGGATAGACCTTGATTTCGACCGACTCATCTTCGGCCAGCGCAATCACTTCTACCAGATCCTGCGAGGAACGGCCAGAGAGGGCGATAATCACCTCATCGGCGCGGGTCGCCCGGATCACGCGGCAAATATGTTCGGCGCGACCGAGCACCGGCAAACCATCGACAATCTCGCCAATCGGGACGGTATCGGAGAGAAAGCACTGCACGCGATAACCCAATTCGGGCCGGCGGCGGATGGTATTCCACACCAAGCGACCGGGTTCGCGCGCGCCGACGATCAACACCCGGCGGGTATCGATGTCGAAATAGCGGCGCAACATATAGACCAGCGCGCGATGAGAGAAGCGGCCAAACAGGCAGGCCGCCACTGCCAAGCCCCAACCCTGAAAGAGAATATCGCGCGTCCACGGCATCTCTTCGCCGCCGAACTCGCCGATGAGAGCATTGATGAAAATGACCAAGACCATCGTAAACGAGACCGCCGTCACCACCTTCACCGCTTCATCGAGGCGTGAGGCGCCGCGTTTCATCTCGTAGAGGCCATGGCTGGCAAACACAATCAGGGCGGTCACACTGCCGATCACACTCAAGCGGAGGGGAGCCAACGGATCGACAGGTATACGAAACCCGGCGGCAGCGAGCGAATCGGCGCCGAAGGCATAGGCAAGCTGCGCCGCCAGATTCAGCGCCGCCACATCAATCACGACTATCAGCAAGCGCAGCAACGCGCGCCACGAGCGCGGGCGCAACAACGACCGCGCTTTAACTGGCGCGACGCGCGTTGGATGGGAGGAGGAGATTGCGGCCAAGCGCCCACAGCTCCTTTACCGTAATACCCAGCTCGATCAGGCCATTGAGCGGCGCCGGCGTGGTGGCGGCGTAATGTTTGCGATGAAACAGCCGCATCGCATCGTAAAAGGCGCGGATCGACGGAATCGGGCGGCGGCTGGAAGCGGCCCGCTTGTAGTGGTAGACCGTCACTGCAGGATAATAGACAATCTTCCAGCCGTACTGCTTGATCCGGTAGGCCCAATCGAGATCTTCGCCATACATAAAAAACGTCTCGTCGAGCAGGCCAACTTCGCGCACCACCGCTGTGCGCACCATCATGCAGGCCCCCACCACCGAATCGACCTCGGTCTCAACATCAGGATCGAGGTAGGTCATGTTGTAGGCAGCAAAACGGCGGCTGCGCGGGAAGAGGCGGGACAGACCGAACAGGCGGTAGAAAGCGATCGCCGGGGTGGGAAAGCTCCGCCGGCAGGCCAGATCAAGCGAGCCATCAGGCAAGAGCAACTTTGGCCCCACCGCCCCTACCGCCGGATGGCGTTCGAGATAATCAACCAAGCCGTCAAGCGCGCCCGGCGGCACAATCGTATCGTTATTCAGCAACAGGAGATAGGCCGGCGGATCGGGCAAGGCCAGAATTTGACGCAAGGCCAGATTATTGCCGGCGGAAAAACCGCCGTTGACCGGACTTTCAATTAAATGCACCCACGGAAACCGATCACGCACCAATGCCGCACTGCCATCGGTCGAAGCATTATCAACCACCCACACCGACAGCGTACAACGGGTGGGAGCGGCAGCGATCGAGGCCAAACAATCAGCGAGTAGATCGGACCGGTTATAGTTGAGAATAACAACGGCAAGACTGGTCATTGCACGCCCGTTCGGTCAGTTTTGGCTTGCTGACGCACCCTCAGTATACCATAAGTCCCTCTTGTTTTATATGCAAGAAGTGAACAAGAGATGTTCAAGGTGCAAGGAACGTGTTTTGAGGCTTTATAATGCAAAATTAAATATCGACACCCGTAGCTTGACAATGCCTGTCAAGCGTATTATACTGGCCGAAAAGGGCGCGAGATTTTGCTTATCATTACACGCTGTCGCTGTCAGGGCAGTGGAAAGGCGCGATGAAGAAGGCGGTCGCCGCGCCAGCCGTCAGCAGAGGGAGTCGCTATGAGCAGAGCAAAAGCGAAAGACCCCCGCTTTCCCGACTTTTCGTTCACCGTGATTGAAGGTGCGCGATCGACACGGGTACCGGGAGGGCGCACGATCGAAGAAATCGAGCCGGAGTACAAGATCAAAGGGCGCACAACGTTTAGCGCACTCTTCCGCTACGATCCCTTCGATTTCTGGGTAGGCCCGTTCTACGTCGGCTTCTGGGGCTTCATCTCGGTCATTGGCATCATTTTTGGGACATACTTTTACGTCAATGCAACCATCTTGAACGGCCCCTACTCCATTCCGCAAAACTTCTTCGCCGGGCGCATCGATCCGCCGCCGGCTGAACTTGGGCTTGGGTTTGCAATGCCGGGCCAGCAAGGGTTTGAGTGGCAGATGACGGTGTTCTTCGCCACGATCGCCTTCTTCGGTTGGATGATGCGGCAGGTTGACATCAGTATGAAGCTCGATATGGGCTACCATATCGCGGTGGCCTACGGCGTGGTCTTCTCGGCGTGGCTGGTGTTGCAAGTGATCCGCCCGATTGCGCTGGGGATGTGGCACGAAGGCTTTGTGCTCGGTGTGATGCCGCACCTCGACTGGGTGTCGAACTTCGGCTACCGCTACAACAACTTCTTCTACAACCCCTTCCACGCAATTGGGATCACGGGTCTCTTCGCCTCCACATGGCTGCTGGCCTGCCACGGCTCGCTGATCCTGAGCGCGGCGCAGTACCGCGGCCCCGAAGGCGGCGACATCGAGAACGTCTTCTTCCGTGATGTGCAGTACTACTCAGTCGGCGAAGCCGGCGTCCACCGCCTTGGCTTTATCTTCGCCTGCGGCGGCGTCTTGTCAGCCGATCTGTGCATCTTGTTGTCGGGGTGGCCGGTGCAAGATTGGGTGAGCTTCTGGAACTTCTGGAACAACCTCCCCTTCTGGAGCGGCGTCTAGAGAGGAGCAACGTGATATGGCGACAATGAACATGGCGCCGGGCGATCTGGAACTAGGCCGAGATCGCGGTCGCATCGGCAAACCGATCGAGATTCCGCTGCTTGAGAACTTTGGGTTTGATAGCCAGCTTGGCCCGTTCTACCTTGGTTTCTGGAATGCAGTGGCCTACATTACCGGCGGTATCTTCACTTTTATCTGGCTGGTGGTGATGCTGGCGCAGGTGAACTATAATCCGGTCGCGTTCATCAAGTATTTTGTGGTGTTGCAGATCGATCCGCCGTCAGCGCGCTATGGGCTGAGCTTCCCGCCGCTGAATGAGGGCGGCTGGTGGTTGATTGCCACCTTCTTCCTCACGGTGTCGATCTTCGCGTGGTATATGCATATCTATACCCGCGCCAAGGCGCTCGGCATTAAACCCTATCTAGCCTACGGCTTCACCGGCGCAATTGCGCTCTATCTGGTGATCTACATCATCCGCCCGATGTGGATGGGTGATTGGTCGGAAGCGCCGCCTCACGGGATCAAGGCCCTACTCGACTGGACGAATAACGTGAGCGTGCGCTACGGCAACTTCTATTACAACCCGTTCCACATGCTCTCGATCTTCTTCCTGCTCGGCTCAACCGTCTTGTTGGCGATGCACGCCGGCACGATTTGGGCGCTTGAGAAGTATGCTGCGCATGAGGAATGGAACGAGATTCAGGCTCCCGGCACCGGCACCGAGCGGGCGCAGCTCTTCTGGCGCTGGTGCATGGGCTTCAACGCCAATGCTTACTCGATCCACCTGTGGGCCTTCTGGTTCGCATGGCTGTGCGGTATCACCGGCGCGCTAGGGGTCTTCTTCTCGATGCCCGATTTCGTGAATAACTGGTTCCAGTGGGGTGTCGAGGCCGGCATTGCTTACCCGCAAGGGCCAACCCCCTTGCCCTAAGTGGTACACCTTCCACCTTCCTCCCACCTCACGCCCGCCGGTTTGCGGGCGTGAGGTTTTGGCAACGCAAAAATGCGACGCGAGCCAGCGGCAAGCGATCAGAATAGCGCAAGGGCACGCGCCATCAGCGGCCTTGGGCTAGCGCAGCTCGTTGACCCGCTCGACCGGCATCCCCAATGCTAACGCCATTGCATTGACCAGCGGTTGCAGCGCTGCTGGTACGGCGGCGCTATCAATAATCCACACTTCATCGCCAACCAGCAGCTCAAATGCGAGCACCGGCTGCAGACGGCGCACCAGACCGCCGGCGACAATCCGGTAGGGGCGCAAGCGCAACCCCGTGATCGCGGCGCGATCGATCTGCTGCTCGCGTGGTCGCCCGACCCGGCTGGTTTGGCGGATGGTGAAGGTCTCGGCGTCGAGCGTAATTTCATTGGCAGTGGTGGCAATCGCATAGCCGCCAATCAACCGTTGGATCGCCAAGCCGCCAAACAACCCGCCGGCAGCGGCGCTCAGACCAGCCGTGGCAAAACCCAACTCTTGCAGCGATGCTAATACGCCAGCGAGTAACGCGACCACGGCAATGGCCATCAACACCCCGCCACCGACAAAGAGCGGGAGCGCCGCGGCCCGATTCGCGCGCGGGTACGACCGTAAATGCACGCGATCAGGTTCCGCAACAATAACTTGATAGTACGGGGTGAGGCCGAGACGGCGACCGAGGCGTTGGCGCAGGGATGGTGATGTCATAGCATTCCACATGAACGATCAAGGCTTCCTTGCACCGATCCTACCACACTTGCACGAATCGACAGATCGTGCTATACTCTAAGTGCAATGCGGGAGTGGCTCAGTTGGTAGAGCGACACCTTGCCAAGGTGTAGGTCGCGGGTTCGAATCCCGTC
>NZ_DAOTWH010000247.1:0-15248 GCF_034435895.1 Chloroflexus sp. | reverse complement strand
GCCGGCGTAGAGCGCAATCGGTTCGCCGGGGAGCCGCGCGGCTAGCGCGGTGGCGACGGCGTGGGCCGTGTCGGAGTATTGGCTGAAGATGATGCACCCATGCTCGCGCCACGTTAAGCCGTCGCTGCGTTGGCTGGTGAGAAAGGCGATCTCCGCTTCGAGTTTGGGATCGTGCGCTTCGGGCCGGCCTAGTTCATGCACAATGATGCGCAGATGGCTGATCTCTTTAGGGCTGAGATCGGTGAAGATCTCGGCTGGCTCGCTCTCATCATCGTCATCGATCCGCTCGTGGCCGAGCAGTTTGGCGGCGGTGGACTTGCCGGCAGCGAAGCTGGAACCGATCCGTTGCAGCAAGAGCGTCTTCATAAAGCCGGCGACGCGGGTGCGGGCGGCGAGGGTGCGGGTAAACGCTTCGGCGGCGGTGTAGGCGAGCGTGAAGGGGTGGTTGGTCAGCAGGCCTATGCCGTGGAACGGCACTCCCGGATAGGCGCCGGCAGGCGCGTTGGGATCAGGATGCACCCGCACTCCCACCTGTTCCAGCAATCCTTGCTTTTCGAGCGTGCTGCGCCGGCGCACAACGGTGTGGCGCACAATCGGGTTGTGGTTGGCGAAAAAGCCGGGGTCGAGCGCCGCACTGATGGCTTGTTGGGCGTCGAAGCGCAGCGAACTGTACCCTTGGGTGGCAGAGAACTGGTCGTCGGCCAATTCCAGCGCGTTGCGCAGAGTCAGGAAGATCGGATGTTCGCGCGCCGGCGGCAACGGATTGCGCAACCATTCCCATGCCTCGGCCTCATCAGCCATCTCTCGTTCGCCTTTGATGACCGGCAGCGCCTTTTCCCAGTCGCGCCAGTGCGAAAAAATGTCTCTACTTAGTACAAACTCAGCCCCTTCGCTTAAGATGCCCAACAGATCCCACAGCTCGGCGACGTCGGTTTGGATCGGGGTGGCGGTGCCGAGCAGTAGGTGGCGCATGCGCGGGGCAATCTTGCGCATAAACGCGAGCAGATTGTTCGGCGCGGTGCGCTGCGGTCTCAAACCGCCGCGCCGGCGCGCCCGGTGCGCTTCGTCGAGCACGACGACCCCATACTTGCGTTCGAGCAGGTAGGCGCTCTCTTTTGATTCGTGGAAAATCAGACCGGTCGAGACGATGGTAATCTGGGCGGGGCAGCGAGCAATATCTTCGGGGCCGCGGCTTCTGATGAGATGGCCTTGGGCGTCGATCCAACACTTATCGCGTGACGACCAGACTGCGCTGGGAATGCCGAGCTTGTCGGCCAATTCAGTTTGAGCGTAGCCGGGCAGAGGATCAGCACCGGCCCGTCATCGAGCAGCGCCGCCACCAACGCCGCCGTCGCTAATGAGAGCGTTTTGCCCAAACCGACTTCGTCGGCCAGCAGCAACCGCGCTTTACCGGAGGTCTCGCGATGGTCGAGGAAGGTGGTGACAAAGGCGCGTTGCCACGGCTGCAAGCCCTCGCCGCTGCGATAGATCGGCGCTTCGGCCAGCGCCGCTGCCGGCGTCTCCGGCGGTTTGAGGACGCTGATCGCGATCTCTTCCCGTTCGGCGATCCGCCAGATTTGTTCGACGATCAGGTCGGGCAGCGGCACTCCTTCGGCCCATAGCGCCGCAAACTCCTCTTCGACCCACTGCACCCCTTCCGGCGAGCGATCTTCCCATACGATCTCGTAATAGGCGGCGAAGGCGCTGCGCGACTCGTTCGCCGAACCGACAAAGCAGGTCTTGCTGCCATCGGGGTATTCGATCACGCCGGCCTTGCCGTGGAGGAAGAGCGGCCCTAGCGCTACATCAATCTATTGGATCGCATCAGCGAAAAACCGGCGCGCTAGCCACCGATTCGTTGCCCACAGCCGTTCGTGAGGCAGAAGCACACTCCTCATCTACTCCGATATGTTGTAGCACTATCTGCTTTTTTCAGACGCATGTATCATGGGTCAAGAATAAAATAATATAAGAAGGCGGAAACTTTGCGATCCCACTGGAAGTCAGCAGCACTCATTTCCCGCAAGCGCGGAAGCTTGGGATTGGGGAATAGAGGAGGCAAGATATCCCCTCCGCCCCATTCTGACCCTTTGCGATCTTCGCGTTCTCTGCGCCTTTGCGGAGCCGAGCCGTCCGGTTCTACGACGTTTTTGTCCCCTTTGCAGGTGAGAGCTGCATCCCCCACGCAATCCCTTGCCGAGTCAGGTATAATGGCGAACAGAGTGACTGTAGCGGCACAGCGTTGTGCCCATCCCATAATGAAAGGAACCACTATGACCCTTACCGCAAACCAAGTCCCGACGCGATCGGAAATACCGGTCGAATATACATGGGATTTGTCGCAAATCTTCGCCGATGTCCCCGCGTGGGAACAGGAACTCAGCGCGGTTGAAGCGCGCGCGCAAGAGCTGGCCGCCTTGCAAGGAACGCTGGCGCAGGGGCCGGCGCAGTTGCTGGAGGCGCTGACCCTGCGCGATGAAGTGGCGCGCCGGTTGTATGCGTTGTATATCTATGCGTTGCATCGCAAGGATAGCGATGGCACCGATCCGGTGGGGCAGGGGTTGGCCGAGCGGGCGAGCAGTTTTGCGGCCCGGATACAAGCGGTGCTGGCGTTTATTGAGCCAGAGATTTTGACGATCCCGGCGGAGACGCTGGACGCGTGGTTGGCGGCTACCCCCGGCCTGCAAGTGTATCGCTATGCGTTAGAGAAGTTGAACCGCCAGCGCGCGCATATTCGCTCGGCGGAGGTTGAGCAGGTGATGGCGGCGTTTAGCGATATTGTCCGGGCGCCTTATGCAACCTTCTCGATGCTGGCCGACTCGGATTTGCAGTTTCCGACGATTGAGGATGAGCAGGGCCAGCCGGTGAAGTTGTCGCATGCGCGCTACGGCCGCTTGCTCGAAAGTCCTGATCGGCGGGTGCGGCGTGATGCGTTCAAGGGGTACTACAGCGCGTTTTTACCCTTCCGCAACACGCTTGCTACCACTCTCGGCGCGGCGATCCGCTCGCATGTGATCGAGGCCCGGTTGCGCAATTATGGCTCGGCGCTGGAGGCGGCGTTGGCCCCGCATGAGATTCCGGTCGCGGTATACCATAACCTGATCGCGACCGTCGAAGCCAATCTGCCGCGCTTCCATCACTATCTGGCGGTGCGGCGGCGGTTGATGGGGTTGGATGAGCTGCATTTCTACGATCTCTACGTGCAGCCGGTGCCTGATGTGGAAATGACTATTCCCTACCGTGAGGCGTGCGATCTGATGCGAGCGGCCTTCCGCCCGTTGGGTGATGAGTATGGTGCGGCGCTCGAGCAGATGTTTACCCGGCGCTGGATCGATGTCTACGAGAATGTCGGCAAGCGGAGTGGGGCCTATAGCGGTGGTTCGTATGGCACACCGCCCTACATCTTGCTCAACTACCAAGACCGGCTGCGCGATGTCTTTACCCTTGCCCACGAATTGGGCCACTCGCTCCATTCGTACTTTACCCGCGCCACCCAGCCATTCGTCTATGGCGAGTACACCATCTTCGTCGCCGAAGTGGCTTCGACGCTCAACGAGGCGCTGCTGACCCACTATCTATTGCAGAGCGGTGCTGATGCGGCGTTGCGGCGGCGGTTGCTGGCTCAGCAGATCGAAGAGATTCGCGGCACTATCTTCCGCCAGACGATGTTTGCCGCCTTTGAGCTGTGGATGCACGAGCAAGCCGAGCGTGGCCAGCCGTTGACGGCTGATGCGCTCAGCCAGCATTACCGCGCATTGGTGGCTCGCTATCACGGCCCTGAACTAGTGATTGACGACGAGCTGGCCTATGAGTGGATGCGCATCCCGCACTTCTACTACCAGTTCTACGTCTACCAGTACGCAACCGGAATCTCGGCGGCGTTGGCGTTGAGCCGGCAGATTATCAATGAGGGCCAGCCAGTGATTGAACGCTACCTGCGCTTCTTGCGCAGCGGTTCGTCGCGGTCGTCAATCGATCTGCTGCGCGACGCCGGCGTCGATATGACCTCGCCGGCGCCGATTCAGGCCGCGATGGATACGTTTGCCGAATTGGTCAGCCAATTGGAACAGTTGGCGCCGTAACGTGATCGACGGGTGCGGGGACGCACGGCAGTGCGTCCCCCATTCGTATTTACCGCCGGCATTCAATGCCGCGCGCGCGGTAGTAGTCGTCAACCGCATCGGTTAATAATACCTTCGCCGGATCAACCGCGCTTTTCAGCACCCCCAGCGATCGCAGCAGTTCGGCCTCTTTAGTCCATGCCTGTCGATCGCTGGCCCCTACACACCACGCGCCAATGCCGTAGCGCAGCAATTTGATCGTTTCCGTCGCTTCAAACTCAAGATGGCCGCGGTCGAAATCGGGGTTGCGGGCGAGAATGATGTCGATCGCCGCTGCCGGGTCGGTGATCGCGTCTTGCCAGCCGCGTAGCGTGGCTTGGACGAACGCGCGCACGGTGTTGGGGTTCTTGCGGGCAAATTCAGCAGTGGTGAAGAGCACGTCACCCATTAGCTCAACGCCGTAATCGCGGGCAACGATCAGATCGATCTCGGCGCCGGCGGCGCGAGCGGTATAAGGTTGGTCGGTGGCGTAGACCGGCCAGACATCGGCCCGCCGCTCAAGGAAGGGGGCAAGGCTGTAGTCGCCGGGAAGCTCGGTGATGCTGGCCGGATCAACGCCGGTGGCGGCCAGCAGTGCCCGGTATTCAGTCTCAACATTGTCGCCGTAGAACATGCCGACTCGCCGGCCCACAAAGTCTTGCGGCGAACGGATGCCGCTGTCGCGATGCACCATAAACGCGACCGGACTGGCTTGGAACCACGTCGCCAGCGCGACGACCTCAATCCCTTGTTCGCGGCTGATCAAGATGGTATCGGCGCCGGTGCTGCCAAAGGTGTTCGCGCCGGTCGCAACCAGCGGCAGCGGGATAGCGTCAGGCCCGCCGGGCAAGATGGTCACGTTGAGGCCGGCGTCACGGTAATAACCGCGCGCGTCGGCCACCAGATAGCCGGCAAACTGAAATTGGGGCAGCCATTGCAGGCGCATGGATACATCGGTGACTTCGGGCTTGTCTGAAGCAGTAGGAGTGTTGCTGACCGGATTCGAGCTGGCGCAGCCAGTTACGATAACAAGTAGTACATTTAATGCCAATAACAAGAGATGATGGTGTGACATAACAAATCCTCACGCCAGCAGATAATCCTACGCTATGATCACCGTTCTCGTTCCCAGTAGACAATAGAGCGTTCGAGCAGCAAAAACAGGCCGTGGAGGGCCAGCGCCAAGCCGGCGGCGGCAGCGATTGCAGCAAAGGCCCGGTCGGTGGCCAGCCGGTAGGTCGAAG
Source organism: Chloroflexus sp. (assembly GCF_034435895.1). Classification (GTDB taxonomy): domain Bacteria; phylum Chloroflexota; class Chloroflexia; order Chloroflexales; family Chloroflexaceae; genus Chloroflexus. The sequence goes on along the minus strand of NZ_DAOTWH010000247.1, from coordinate 9,904 downwards.
TGGTGATCAGGTAGCCAAGGCCGCGCCCGGCGCCAGAGAGTTCGCTGACCAAGGCGCCGATCACAGCCAGCGCACCAGCGACGCGCATCCCGCTGAAGATAAACGGCAGCGCCGCCGGCAGGCGTAGTATGCGCAAGATTTGCCACTGTGACGCGCCATACGCCTGCATCATCGCCAATTGTTCGGGCGCGGGGCGGCGGAGGCCACTGATGGTGGCGATGAGCAGGGGAAAGCTGGCGAAAAGAGCGGCCATTGCTGCGCGGGGGGCAAGCCCTTCACCCAGCCAAATGGTAAGCAGCGGCGCCAAGGCGACAGAGGGCAAACTCTGGCCAAGCAAGACCCACGGGTAGAGAGCATCTTCGAGCGGGCGCACGAAGAGGAAGGCGATGGCGAGGGTGAAGGCGATCAGCGTGCCAACCGCAAGGCCGATCAAGGCTGCATTGGCGGTGGTAAGGGTATGGTCGAGCAACCGCACGTCGGGTTGGAGGGCAGCGGTGATCACTCGCGATGGTGGCGGCAACAGATATGCCGGAATACCGGCGGCGGGCAGGCCCCATTCGAGCGCCGCCAAGAGCGTGATGCCGAGCGCCAGCGCCGAGACGAAACGGCGAAACAGGTTTGGTGGCATAGTCATCGTTTCCATAGCACTTTATTTTACCATGAAGTGGTGCAGGTGTTGCTACGGCGCGCAATGACATGGGCCATCTGTCATTGCGAGGGGGTGGGGCAACCCTGCGCAGCGGGGTGCCCAGCCCCCGAAGCAATCTCCCGCTTCAGCGGTATGAGTGTCTGAGCGGGTAGCGCCCGTGCTTGTGGGGGATTGCTTCGCCGCCTGCGGCGGCGCGCAATGACAGGTGGGGAAGTTGGCAGCAATTGCCAGTTTCGCTGGTTTCGGCGATACTTGCGCCGGAAACCACTGCCAGAGCGGGCAGTGGCGTGGTGAGGTTTGCGTATGCACGAATGGGAACGGATACCACGCGAAGCGGCGCGGTCGCTGGCCCGATTGCTGCCGCGGGTCGAGCAGGCGTTTGCGGCTGCCGGCGGCAATGCCGCTGATTGGGTCGCATTCGAGCAGCGGTTGCGCCGGGAATGGCCGCGTCTGTTTGAGTTGTTGCTTGGCTTGTACGGCAGCCAATACGACTTCTTTTATCATCTCGAACAACTGCTGATCGCGATGGCGCAGAGTTGGAGTGAGCGGCCACTCTGGCTCAAGCAGCGCGATGCTGTGCGCGAAGCTGATAGCGAGTGGTTCCAGTCGGAACGGATGATGGGCGGGGTGCTCTATGTCGATCGCTTTTGCGGCACGCTGAACCGGCTGCGTGAGTTTATCCCCTATTTCAACGAGTTGGGCTTGACCTACTTGCACCTGATGCCGTTGTTTGCCGCGCCCGAAGGAAACAATGACGGTGGCTACGCGGTGAGCAGCTACCGCGAGGTGAATCCGCAAATCGGCACCACGGCAGAGTTGGCCGCCTTGGCCCAAGAACTCGATCGCGCTGGGATAAGTCTGGTGTTGGATTTTGTCTTTAACCATACTTCTGACGAACACGAATGGGCGCGGCGGGCGCAGGCCGGCGATCCTGATTATCAGGAGTTCTATTTCCTCTTTCCCGATCGTACGATGCCCGACGCTTACGAACGCACGCTGCGCGAAATCTTCCCCACCGTGCGTCGTGGCAGCTTCACGTGGCGGCCCGATATGCAGCGCTGGGTGTGGACCACCTTCAACAGTTTCCAATGGGATCTCAATTACGCCAACCCAGCGGTGTTTCGGGCCATGGCCGCCGAGATGCTCTTCCTCGCTAATCTGGGGGTGGCGGTGCTGCGCCTCGATGCGGTGCCGTTCATCTGGAAGCGGTTGGGTACCAATTGCGAAAACCAACCGGAAGCGCACCAGATCATTCAGGCCTTCAACGCGATTGCCAGAGTGGCCGCCCCGGCGCTGCTCTTCAAATCAGAGGCGATTGTCCATCCTGACGATGTGTTGAGCTACATTAGCCCGCATGAGTGCCAGCTTTCCTACAATCCGCTGCTGATGGCGCTGCTCTGGGAGTCGTTGGCGACGCGCGAGGTCAAGTTGCTGGCCCATTCGCTCAGCCATCGCTTCCGTTTGCCGGCGGGGTGCGCGTGGATCAACTATCTGCGCTCGCACGACGATATCGGTTGGACGTTTGACGATAATGATGCGCGCGCCGTTGGGATTGATCCGTGGGGCCATCGCCAGTTTCTCAATGCCTTTTATACGGGCCGTTTCACTGGTTCGTTTGCCCGCGGCTTGCCGTTCCAAGAAAACCCCGATACCGGCGATGCGCGGGTGTCGGGCACGCTGGCCTCGCTGGCCGGGTTGGAGCAGGCGTTGGGCAGCGGCGACCCGCAGATGATCGATACCGCGATCCGGCGGATCGTGCTTCTGCACAGCGTGATCTTGAGCATCGGCGGCATTCCGTTGCTCTATCTCGGTGATGAAGTGGGGACGGTCAATGACTACAGCTATGTGACCGATCCATCCAAAGCTGTTGACAGCCGTTGGGTTCACCGGCCCACCCGCAATCAGGCCGGTATGGATCACCGTCACGATCCCGCGACCGCGTCTGGACGCATCTTTGGCGAGCTGGTGCGGCTCATCCGGCTGCGCGCGTCGTTGCCCGCCTTGCGCGACGGCGCGATGGACGTCGTGCGCAGCGACAACCGCCACGTGCTGGCGTATGTACGGCGAGCGGGATCACAGCGAGTGTTGGTGTTAGCCAACTTCTCGGAATACCCGCAGCCGATTGCCGGCAACCTCTTGCGCATGTATGGCCCCGGCGTCGAACTGTTCGACGTGGTGGCAGAGCGCGCGATTTCGGCCAATGAAGTGCTGGTCTTGCAACCGTACCAATTTGTTTGGCTCACGCCGGTGTGGTGAATTGCCTGCGTGGCATATCGTAGAGACGTGGCCGGCAACGTCTCTGCGATATACATTAAGAACTATCGAAACAGTCAAATGTTTGACAAATATGCGTATCCATTGATTGCTAACTTTATTTTGTTTTAACGCATTTTTAACAACCACATCGCTTGTCTAAATGAATATTGTTGGATATACTATCCTTGATTTTTATTGTAATAATTGCACCCTTCAGCAAATTCAGCGCCAAGGATTGATATGGCCAACAACCTTCCCCCTGCTGCCACCAGTGAGGTCGAACACTTACGCGCGCAAGTCGCCGCCTTGCAAGCGCAGCTCGCGCACTGGCAACACCTGATCGAGACGGCGAATGTCTTGGTGGTCGATCTCAACGCTGATGGCACCATCCGCTACCTTAATCCAGCTGCCGAACGGGTCTTTCAGATCACGCGTGATGGCTGGGCCGGCCGTTCGCTGTTGGGTTTTCTTGCGGCTGAGGATCGCGCGCGGGCGCAGCAGGCGTTTCTTGAAGCCATCCAAGCGCATTCGCCGAGCCTGATGTTTCAGTGCCGGGCGCAATCGCCGGCAGGTGAATTTCACGGGTTATGGACGGTGGTGTTGCACTACGATGCTGAGGGAAACTATAGTGGCGCCTCGGCCATTGCGTATGATGTCGGGCCGATCGAGCAGGCGTGGCGCGAGGCGGAAGCAAGCCGGGCGATGTTGCAGTTGGTGATTGATAGTCTGCCGCAGGCGATCTTCTGGAAGGATCGCGATTCGCGCTATTTGGGCGCTAACCGGCGCTTGCTGGAAGATGCCGGGATTGCCGACCTCGCTGACCTGATTGGCAAGGCTGACACCGATCTGCCGTGGGTTGAGCAGGCCCCCCTATACCGGGCCGGCGATCTGGCGGTGATGGAACACGGGCCAAAGCTGAATATTGAAGGGCCGTTGACCCGCGCCGATGGGACGCAAATCTGGCTCCGCACCAACAAGTTGCCGCTCGTGCGCAATGGCGAGGTGATTGGTGTGCTGGCGATGTATGAAGATATCACCGAAGAGCGGCGGCAGGCCAATGAGTTACGCACCTTTAAGGCGTTGGTTGATAATGCGCCGGATGGGATCATTGTCGCTGACACTAATCAAGTGATTACCTACGCCAATGCAGCAATGAACGCTATGTTGGGCTACCAATCACTGGTTGGGATGCCGGCGCAAGCTATTGTGCCGCCCCACACGTTGCAGCAGATGCCAGAGTTGATCCAGCTTGCGTTGGCTGGCGGTAAAGCGAATGTCCAAGTTGATTATTTACGCCGGGATGGCGCCACTATTACGGTGAATGCGGCTGGATTAGCGGTCTTTAACGAAAGTGGCCAGCTTATCGGCTTTGCCACCATCAACCGCGACATCAGCGAGCAATTGCGGTTTGAAGAAGAGCGTCGCCAAATGCAAGAGCAGGTGATCGCGGCGCAGCAGGCGATGTTGCGCGAGCTGAGCACGCCGCTGTTGCCGATTGCCGATCAGGTGGTGGCGATGCCGATTATCGGTGCCATTGATAGCAATCGCGCGGCGCAGATTATGGAGACCCTGCTCGAAGGGGTAGCGCGCTATCGGGCGCGGATCGCGATCCTTGATATTACCGGTGTGCGGGTGGTGGATACGCAGGTGGCCGGCGCGTTGATGCGGGCAGCTCAGGTGGCGCGTTTACTCGGCGCGCAGGTGGTGATTACCGGGATCGGCCCCGAAATTGCGCAGACGTTGGTGCATATTGGCACTGAATTGGCCGGTATGATCGCCAAGCCCAACTTGCAAGAGGGGATTGCGTTTGCGCTGCGCCAGCGCAATGGTGATCGGGCGCTGGTTGGCGTATAATTGGATTGGTGTTGGCCCATAACCTTCTCGCTCAGTGCGGCAGCAACGCTGCCGCACTGAGCGTCTTCGTCGAGGAACGTGAACGAGAAAGGAGGTGAGATTGATGAAAGCGGCCCAACTGCTAGCTGATTATGCCGATCATCCGGCCTTTCGCCAGATCTGCCGCACAGCCAGCCAGATGTTGCGCGACGGGATGGAACCGGCAGCTGTGCGGCAAGAGGTTGCCGCTCGCTACGGCGCACCGCCGGAAGCGCTGAAGTTGCGTGAAAAGCCGCAGCCGCTGAAGATTATCGGCGAGCATCTCGTCGAACCGGGGGCGATTGAGCAGATCCGCACTGCCTTGCGCTTGCCGCCGGCGATCCGCGGTGCGTTGATGCCCGATGCTCACCAAGGCTATGCGCTGCCGGTCGGTGGTGTGATTGCGTACGACCGCGCCGTGGCGCCGTATCAGGTTGGGGTTGATATCGGCTGCCGCATGCACTTATCGATCTTGGCCGGCATGACGCCAGTCGATGCGCAGCGCGAACGGCAACACTTGCTCGATACCATCACCAAAGTGACGGTGTTTGGGATCGGTTCGCCCAAGAAGCCGGTGGCGACCCACCCGATCCTTTCCGATCCACGCTGGCGGGCGACCAAACTGTTGCGCGAGCTGCATGAGTTGGCGAAATTGCAGATCGGCACCTCAGGCGGCGGCAACCATTTTGCTGAGATTGTGGTTGGCGAGTGGCTCGATACCGGCAAACCGTTTATTGGCTTGTTGACCCACAGCGGGAGCCGTGGCGTCGGCGCGAAGATTGCCAACTACTACGCCGAATTGGCCGACCGCGAGACGGCGGCGATCGCGAAGGGGATCCCGCGCACGTATGGCTGGTTGAGCACCGAGAGCGAAGCAGGCCAAGAATATTTATTGTCAATGCGGTTGGCCGGTGATTTTGCCCGCGCCAACCACGAGGTGATCCACGAGCGGTTTGCCAAGGCGTTGGGTGTGCCGGTGGAACGGGTGATCGAGAACCATCACAATTTTGCGTGGGAAGAACGGAATGGTCTGGTGATCCACCGCAAGGGCGCTACACCCGCCGAGGCTGGCGTATTGGGGATTATCCCCGGTTCGATGGCGACGGCGAGCTACATTGTGGAAGGGCTCGGTGATAAAGCGACGCTCGCCAGCGCGGCGCATGGCGCGGGACGGCGCTTTAGCCGTTCGGAAGCGCGGCGGACGATTACGCCGGTTATGGCAGCGGCAGTCGTGCGTGAGGCAGGGGTGTTGGTGCATGGATTGGCCGTCGATGAGTCACCCTTGGCCTATAAAGATATCGAAGCGGTGATGGAGGTGCAAGTCGCTGCCGGCTTAATTCGCCCCGTCGCCCGCATGCGCCCCTTAGTCGTTGTCATGTCCGGCGCCCCCGGTGAAGACTAGTAGCGGCGCACGGCTGTGCGCCGCCTGTGCCCGCTAGGCAAGGAACCCGGCCCTTCAGGGCCGGGCTAGGGTACGAAGCCCGCTGCGCGGGCTGATGCCCTCAACCCCCAACCCCTCTCCCACCTAACGGCTGGGGGGAGTGTTTGTACCGCAGAGGGCGCGGAGGACGCAGAGGAGGAGCTGCCGGGTAGGTAGGAAAGCCATTGCTCGCGCGGAAGGCAGCAGCGCCCCTCGCCCGCTTCCCGACTGTCATTGCGAGGGAGCGGCGGCCCCCAGCCGCGCTGGGTAGCGCCCAACCGAAGCAATCTCCCGCTCTAGCGGCGCCAGCCGGCTCAGGGATAGCAGGCGCTGAAGACCCTAACGAAGCCTGCGGTGCGATTGGGGTTGCCCCCCGCCCCTCCCCCGCTGGGGGAGGGGGTACCGCAGAGCGCGCAGAGGACGCAGCGGGGGAGCCGCTCGGTGACGGTACAGCCATTGCTCGCGCGGAAGGTTGTAGCACCCCTCGTCCGCACGAGCGGGAGAGGTTTTTATGCTATGAGTGACTGCATCCCGCTCTTGCGGGAGATTGCTTCGCTGCCGCTAGCGGCTCGCAATGACAAGCAGGGCAGCGGGAGATTGCTTCACTGCCGCTAGCGGCTCGCAATGACAAGTAGTGCGGCAGTTCTTCGCCCAAAACCCGATTGCGTCCTCTGCGTCCTTCGCGCCTTGGCGTTGGAAGCCTCTGCGTCTTTGCTCGCTGTGCGGCTTACAAATGCACCTCGCCGCTTGCAGTATGGTAGGCAAAAAATCGCCCCCTCTCCCACCAGATGGGAGAGGGGACGGGGGGGTGAGGGCAACCCTTACTTCTTATCCAGTGCCCCATTGACGATGCCCATCATCACTTTGCCCAACTCGGCCTGTGCCTCAATCACGCGCTGCATCGCCTCTTGCCAGCTCTGCATCACCTTCTGCACCTGCGTGCTGTCCCAACCCCGCATCACATTGGTCGGATCCGACTTCTTCAGCATATCGAACCAACCCTCGACAAAGCGAGTTTGGCTATCGTTGAAGTTGCGGGTCATCTCCAGCACCTGCCGGCTCCACTCGACCACTGCGGTCGGCGAGACCGGATTGATGCCGGGCATTGCCGGCATTCCCGGCACCGTCGGCATTGTCGGCATATTGACGCTGTTGGCAGCAACCGCCTCAGCCCACAGCCGGGTCAACTCGACTTGGGCCTCAAGCGCCTGCTTGACCGTGCCGCGCCAGCTATCCACCGTCTTCTGCCATGCCTCGGGGTTTTGGGGGGCAGCCATGTATTGCATCGATGCCATCCAGCTATCCCACACCTTCTGCTGCGTGCCGGTCCACATCTTGATCATGTCGTTCGCCTGCTTTGCCCAGTCCATTGGAACCTCCATTCAGCGTTGGCCGCTGTCTTCCCGTTTCTTGTGCCTCGCGTTGTGCGGGTCTGTTGTCAGCGTAGAGGAATAGGTTACACTAGAGTTACTGATGTGTTTCAGTGCAACGATTTGACAGGCGACTGAGTTACAGGGGAGCGGGGTGAACCAAGATATACGCATGCGTGCATTTGACAGAACGCGAGCGTCTATCTACCATACTGTTACATCACTCAAACTTTTGCGTCTTCCCGCCAACCGTTTGGGAGGTCAATGATGACCGTTATGGAGATTGCCGCGCTGCCGGCTGTCGTTCATATTCGCGAAGTGGGGCCGCGTGATGGTTTGCAGAATGAGCCGGTCATCCTCAGTACGGCGCAGAAAGTCAAGCTGATTGATCTGCTTTCGGCGACCGGCTTGCAGGCGATTGAAGTAGGAGCGTTCGTGCGCCCGCAACAGGTGCCGCAGATGGCCGATACCGAGGCGGTGTTTGCCGGCATTACGCGGCGTCCGAGAGTGGTTTACAGCGCAATTGCGCCCAACGTAATCGGGGCGCGGCGAGCCATTGCCGCTGGCGCTGATGTGGTACAGGTCTTTCTGAGCGCCAGCGAGAGCCATAACCGGAGTAATGTCAATATGAGCATCGAACAGTCGCTGGCGCAAGTGGCCGAGATGGCCGAGCTCGTGCATGGGGCTGGCAAGCCGTTCGATGCGGTGTTGTCGGTCGCGTTCGGTTGCCCGTTCGAGGGTGACGTGCCGGTCGAGCGGGTGCTTGATCTCTGCCAACGTTTGCTGGATTTAGGCGCTGAGCAGTTGACGCTCGGCGACACGACCGGGATGGCGCACCCATTGCTGGTGCAAGAGGTGGTGCGCGCGTTTCGGGCCCGCTTCCCGCGCCAGCGGTTGCGGTTGCATCTGCACAGCGCGCGCGGGGCCGGTTTGGCCAATCTGCTGGCCGGCTTGCAGTTGGGGGTTGATCTGTTTGACTCGAGCATCGGCGGGATCGGCGGCTGCCCCTTCGCCCCCGGTGCGCCGGGTAATCTGTGTACCGAAGATGTGGTGCATCTGTTGCATGAGATGGGCATTAATACCGGCTTGAACCTGCCGGCGTTGATGGCGACGGCCCGCGAATTAGAGCGGATGTTGGGGCACGAGGTGCCCGGCCAAACGATCAAGGCCGGCATTTGCAAACACCTCCGTGATCGCGAACCCGCCCCGTAGGGGCGCACTGCCGTGCACCCCGGCACGGTGTTTCAAGGGCGGACAGAACGTATGAGCGCAGGTGTGGTTCATGGCGTTGCGATGCGCCGGTGTGTCCTCACCCTCAGACCCTCTCTCACTGGCGTTCAAGGGCGGACAGAACATCTACTCTGGAACCCGGCCTGAAGGTCCGGGCTAGGATTACGAAGCCCGCTGCGCGGGCTGCTGGCCCTCACCCCCGGCCCCTCTCCCACTGGTGCGGGAGAGGGGAGCGGAGAGTCGAGCGGAGAGTCGAGCGTTGAGGCATCGTACAGCGATGAATGGTTTATCGACCAAATGTTCTGCCCGTCCCTCAACTCACTGGCGCGGGAGAGGGGAGTGGAGAACCGCGTGTTGCGGCGTCGCATAGCGATCAACAGTTGCACGCAACCAAGGGTTCTGTCCGTCCCTCAAGGGTCGGCGGTTCGTGTCTGGCAGTGCGCCTAAGGAAACCACGTAATTATGGATCCACGCAATCGCGTTGTCATCATCACCGGCGCGTCGAGCGGCATTGGCGCCGCCACTGCTCGTTGTTTCGCCGCCGCCGGAGCGCGGCTCGTGTTGGCCGCCCGTTCCGCTGAGGCGTTGGCACAGGTGGTTGCCGCGCTGCCACAGGCGATCGCCGTGCCTACCGATGTGGCTGATCCGGCAGCCTGCCACCGGTTGGTCGAACAGGCAGTGGCTGCGTATGGTCAGGTTGATATCTTGATCAACAACGCCGGTATTGGTCTCACCGGGCCGGTGACGAGTCTTGCCCGCGCCGATCTCGAACGGGTGTTAGTCGTCGATCTGCTCGGCCCGATCTGGCTGACCCAAGCGGTTGTGCCGGTAATGCGCGCCGCTGGTCGCGGACAGATCATCAATGTCTCGTCGGTGCTGGCGGTGCAGCCATTGCCGTACTTGGGCGGCTATGCCGCGGCAAAAGCGGCGCTCGAGCAGATCAGCAACGCGCTGCGCATCGAATTGCATGGCAGTGGCATTGCGGTGACGGTGGTGCGCCCCGGCACGACCCGCACCGATTTTAATCAGCGCCGGCTGGGCAGTGGCCGCGAGCGACGGCGGATTGCGCCCCCCGGTGTGCCGCCCGAAGCAGTGGCGCGCGCGATC
>NZ_DAOTWH010000246.1:0-2405 GCF_034435895.1 Chloroflexus sp. | reverse complement strand
TTGGCGGCGTGGCTGTGGGATCGGGCGATCACGCCACCGCCAGCGACGCTGAGGTTGGGTGATGGCCTTGATCTCGGTTTTATCCGTGGCATGCATCACTCGCTGCCGGGCGAAGCGGGTTGGCGCTGGACGACCGGTTGGGCGCAGGCGCGGGTGGCGGCCCCAGCGGGGGCGCAGTCGCTAACGTTGGAGCTGCGCAGCGGGCGGCCTGACGGTAGCGCAGTGCGAGTTTGGGTCTCGGTAGATGGAGGCGAACCGCAGCCGTTTACGATTGGCCCTGATTGGCAGACCATCGCGTTGTCATTGCCGCCGGTTATGCAGCCGCGCGTAGTCGTGGCGGCGGTGCGCTCCCCTACTTTCTGGCCGCGCCAATACGACCCGGCTAGTCCTGATGGTCGCCGGCTAGGGGTGCAGATACGGCAAGTCGCGGTGCGGTGAAGATACCGCCGATGACGCGGAGGAATCATGTTACCGCAGAGGGCGCGGGGGAATTATTTTTACCGCAGGGGACGCGGAGGACGTGGAGAGAGCAGAAATACCTCTGCGACCTCTGCGCTCTCTGCGGTAAAACACTCCTGCGACCTCCGCGGTAAAACTTGGTGACAAATGACGATGCAACGCGAAACGTGGTGGCTGATTGGCATCCTAGCACTAGCAGCGCTGATCCGGATCGGGTTGTGGCTGCAACCGCTTCATTTGCCGGCTAACGATGAAGTCGAGTATCTGACCGTCGCCCGCGACCTGTTAGCAGGACGGGGTTGGAGCTTCTACGAACGCTACCACTGGCTGCGCGCGCCGCTCTACCCGCTCTGGCTAGCCGGGTCGCTTTGGCTGGCTGGCGGTGACGTATGGCTAGCGGCGCTGCCGAATATCGCACTCAGCGTCTTGAATGTCTACCTGATCTACCGCCTCTCGCGGGCGATTGGCGATCAGGCCGGCCCGCTGGTTCACCGGTTGGCGACGCTGGCAGCGGCCATCCTGCTCACCCATGCCACCTTCGCCTCGCTCTACATGAGCGAAACCCTCTTCACCACCCTGTTTAGCGCCGCGCTCTGGCTCTTGCTGGCGTGGCGGCAACGCGGCGCGCGCTGGCCCGATTGGCGGATCGTCGCTGCTGGCGGGTTGTGGGGCCTTGCCCTCCTCACCCGCTCTATGCCGCTCTACTTTACCGTGGTGGTGGCCGGCTGGATTGCGGTCGTCGCCGCCAGTCATTGGCGCAACCTTATGCGCCGTCCCGCAACCCTACTGATCGGCGCGGTCTTTGCCGTCATCGCCATGGCCGTCGTCGCGCCGTGGACGATCCGCAACTGCCTGAGTTACCGTAGTTGCATTTTGATCGAGACCGGCCTCTCGTATAATTTGTGGGCTTTCAGCGAGCCACGCGAAGATATGGCGACCATCTTCCGCGTGCTCGAAAACATCCCCGACCCATCAGAACGGGCGGCCTACGCCATCGCGCGCGGGCTAGAGCGATTACGCGAAGACCCGGCGATTATGCTGCGCAAGTTGTGGCCGAACTGGATGGCAATCTGGCGGGTGAAGGCCATCCAAGACCGCTTTCTGCTCGAAGACTACCGGGCCGATCCGCCGCCGCTGCTCTTCCTCGCCGCGCTGATCTTCGACGATCTGCTTTACGGAGCGATCGCCGTGGGAGGCGTGGCGGCCTTAGTCTACGCTGCCGTGCGCGGGCGCGCGCCAGCGGTCTTGTTAGGATTGTGGCTAGCCTACTTTATCGCCGTATCGCTGGTCACGCACGGCGAAGGGCGCTACCGGCACTTCATCTTCTGCGCGCTGATTCCGTATGCGGCGCGGGCATGGCTGGCGCTGCCGGCATTGGCGCGCCGGCGCCACCGGCTGGCAATGGGGACGGCGCTCGCGGCAGCGGGTGCAGTCAGTCTCTCGGCACTGCTCGCCTACCACTGGGACTACGCCATCCAAGGTGGCGCGCGCAGCTTCTGGCGGCTGAGCGGCGATTTGGCCCGTGCCGCCGGCGATCTGCCGCAGGCCGCCACCTTCTACCAACAGGCGCTCGCGGCCCAACCAACCCCCGACGGCTATCTGACGCTGGGCCACACCTTGCGCGCGCAGGGAGACACCGCCGGCGCAATTGCCGCCTACCGGGCCGCCATCCGCAGCAACATACTCTATGCGCCGTCGTATGTCTATCTCGGTGATCTGCTGCGCGAAACCGGTGAACGTGACGAAGCGCGCCGCGTCTACCGTCCGCAATACGCTAGCGAACAGACCCTGCTCGATCTGGCATGGCGCGACACCGTACCGGTCGCGCAACCCGTGATTGAAGTCGGTGACGGGCTTGACTTCGGCTACCTGAGCGGCTTCTACCCCGCTGAAGAGCTGGCTGGCGCGCGCGCGCGCTGGACGGGGCCGGTGGCGCGGATCCGGGT
>NZ_DAOTWH010000245.1:0-7573 GCF_034435895.1 Chloroflexus sp. | reverse complement strand
ATCACCAGCGCGCCACCGTGGGCATTGGCCAGCGCCGCCAGCGCCTCGGCGATCTCGTCGGGGCGTTGGCGATCACTGGCAAAAGCAAGGCGCGGCCCCGGCGGCTGGCCGGGCAAAGCGGCAATGGGGGACGATTCCATGCAAACCTCCGCCACAGATCGAACACCCGTGCTATTATAGCACTATTCGGCGGCTCCTGCACAGTTCGCTGTCACAGCTGGAACGCCTGTGCAAGTCGTAGTACAATGCGGACGGATTACATCCTTGAAGTGAGGGGTAGAGTTCATGAGACAACCGTTGGCCCTAGGTCGGTAACACAGGAGCAACAATGTCGCAGATTGTGCGCGTGGTTGGGATTGGAGCGGCGCTTGCCGTCGTGATTACTGCTCTGTCGTTTATTCCGCTGCCAATTCCAGCCGTGACCGATTTTCTTACTCTCTATGTACCTACGGTCGGACTAGGGCGGAGTATCGGACTCTATGACTATGCCGCGCAGTTAGGATTAGCGCAGCAACTCTTCGGGCCAGTCATCGATACTGTCAAATATCCTCATTATGTGTATCCGCCTTGGTTTGCATACAGCGTCTTCTTTCTCGGCTGGCTAACGCCTGAACATGCCGCTCGCATGTGGTTTTGGATCAATTTGAGCATGCTAGCTGGCAGCGTTATTCTGATCACGTTGCCGTGGTCAGCCAAATGGCGGGTGATAGCGTTGAGCGTGATAATTGTATCGCCGACGGTGATTAGCCTAGTGATAGTTGGTCAGTTCACTGCGCCGATCTTGCTAGGGATCGCTATCACGATCTACGCGGCCTCGCGCCAATCAGCCAGTTTGTTTGTGCTCGGGATGCTGTTGATGACCTTCAAACCGCATGTTGGCGCATTACCATTTGCAGCCGCAGGCGGCTGGCTCTTGATTCAGCGCCAGCCGTGGCAATGGCGAGCGTTAGCCGGGGTAACGGTGGCGATCCTCGGCCTGCTAGCTGGGGTGACGCTGGCTTATCCGCGGTGGCTGAACGATTATCTAGCTATGTTAGACATGTTTCGCAATCTGCCCGATTTCGGCGTGTGTCCGAATTGTTCGGGCGGATCGATTATGGCCGTGCGGTTGTTGTTTGGCGCTCCCGTCATCTCAACTGCGCTTCATGCCGGCTTGCTCTTTGGTCTTGTGGCAGCCGGCTGGTTTTTGTGGGTAACGTCGCTCTCTTTCAATATTGAGATCGGCTTATATTGGGCAATGCTGGCAGCGATCCTCGCCATTCCCTATTTTAACAACTACGATCACGTCTGCTCGCTCTTTCCCTTCTTATGGCTCTTACAAACGAGCCAGCGCCGGCTGGAATATTGGTGGTTAGGCGTAGCCTTTCTCGTGCCATGGGTTGGCGTCATGTGGCAAGAACGCCAAATCTTCGCTGCCGGTCTTGTTGGACAAGCCTGTATCCTTTTTATTCTCACGGCACTCCGGCTGTGGCGCTGCCATCGCGCCGCGAGGCCAATAACCCAATCGTGAACCTATGCCATCCGCCCCTACCCATGATCTCATTACTGTTCTCAGCGGCGTAGCGATCACCTCGCTGGCATATTATACCTATCTGGAATACACGCCGATCTCACCAGACACCGCCCTCGCTTGTAGTCTCTGGCTCGGCGGCGCGCATCTGCTATCGGGGATCATGTTCTCGCCTGATCTCGACATCGACTCGGCGATCGATAATCGTTGGGGAATCTTTTTTTGGATCTGGCGGCCTTATATGTGGCTGATCCCGCACCGCGGCTTCTGGAGCCACAGTCTCATCATTTCACCACTGCTGCGGCTCGGCTATTTTGCAGCGGTCGTATACGGATTGGCGCTCGCCTTCGTCTGGGTACTGGGGCAAATCGGTCTTGCGACGCCGGCCTACCATCGCGAATGGGCAGCGTGGGTGCAAGAATTGATTCGAGCGCATCCTACTGAGACGTGGGCCTTCGTCATCGGCTTCTGCACCGGCAGCGCCGCACACACGATCGCCGACTGGTTAGTGACGAACGGCAATTGGCTGTTGGGAAGCCGTGGCCGGCGATTACGGCAGCGTTATCGCGACCACGATCAATGGCGGCCACGCCACGAGCGACAGTGGCGATAATTTTTTTGTTGGGGTATGCTTTATCTGTAGCGAATCTGATATCATGGTGCATGCAACCATGCGCGAGTGGCGTTGGCGAGAAAGGAAGATACCCTATGCGCATTCAATCGAGCGACCGCTTATTATGGGGCATTGTTGGCGGAGCCGTACTCTTGGCGATTATTGCCGCGGTAGTGGTATTTACGCGCACCGAGTCAGAATATCGCACCGGCAATGATCCGGCTGACGTGGTATTCAACTACATTTTAGCCCTCGAACGCGGCGATTACGAGCGCGCGTACTCGTACCTCTCGCCAACCTTGCCGGGTTATCCAAAGAACGTACAGCAACTTCGCGATCAATTGCCCCCCTCACTATTTTCTGATAACGATGTCAGCTACATGGTGGTTGATAGCAAAGTGAACGGAGATTACGCCAACGTACTGGTGCGTGAAACGATTGTCTATCGTAGCGATCTCATAAGCATCTCGCAGTCAAACAACCCGATCACGATGGAGTTAGTACGGACAGATACGGGCTGGCAATTAACTGGCGGGAGCGGCGGTTTGCGGATCTGGGAGGAATGTTGGGAGGAGAAGGAGGGCTGCTGATGGCAGTTGTACGGCGATGGTATCTGTACGTCAGTGCTGCGATCGGGCTGCAAGGGTTCACGTGGGCCTTGATCGGGCTCTTGGATAACGCTTTTGCCGCGTCTGATCGGACGGCAATCGGCGCGACCGCCTTCCAGTTAGCGATCTTTGCTGCCTGCTTGCCGCTCTGGTTCGTCCATTGGCTGTGGGGCGAGCGATTAGCGCAGCGGGATCAGGATGAACGGGCATCCGCAGTGCGTAAACTCTACCTGTACGGTAATCTAGCCGCCTTCTTGATGCCGCTGATCACTAATGTGTACAGGCTGCTTGAAACTGCTACTCATCTTCTTATCGGCGCTAACCTGATTGATCCGCGGTCATCGCTTGGATACAGTCTCATCGCATCGTTGATCTTAGGCGCGCTGTTTGGTTACCATAGTGTGGTAGCGCGTAACGATGCTCACCAAGCGCCGCTGACCGGCGCCGGCGCCTTGATCCGGCGCGTCTACCTCTTAGCGTTCGCCGCCTTCGGTGTGCTGATCTGGGCGAATGCCGTGATTGAACTGATCCGGCTCATATTTGGGTTTGCCAACGGACGCGCCGGCGTTCGGCTGCTTAGCGACATTCTGATAGAACTGCTGATCGGGATGGTCGTTTGGTTAGGCCATTGGTGGCGGGCACAGCGCCTCTTTGCTAGCGCCGATGAGGATGAGCGCGGCTCGGCATTTCGCAAGTTTTACCTCTACGCCGTGATTGTAGGCGCCTCCTTAACGGCAGTGACGATTGTGACCAGCTTTTTAGCGAGTATATTCCGTAGTTGGTTAGGGCTGCCGGTCAGCGGTAATCTGATCGATGTGATCGCACCGGCTGCAGTGTGGGCGATCGTTGCCTTCTACCACGTCTCGGTTATCAATGCCGACGCAGCAGCGATCGCGGAAGGGCCGCGACAGACGGGGGTCCGACGGCTGGCGTGGTATTTGGTGGCGGCCATCGGGCAACTGGCGGCGCTCGTTGGCGCTGGCGGTTTGATCAGCGTCATTATCAGCGTCATTATTCGCGGATTAGCCGGCGAAGGTTTGATTACCGATCTCCGCGAGCCATTAGCGTGGTTTAGCGCGGTTCTGGTGGCAGGGTTGCCGATCTGGTTCTGGTGCTGGCGGCACGTACAACGCGCGGCGGCCATGGCCGGCGAAGGGGGCATCGCTGAGCGCAGCTCGCTGGTACGGCGGATCTACCTCTTTGGCTTTTTGTTTGTCGCGTCGCTCACCCTGCTCTCCACCTTAATTTACATTCTCTCCCGGTTGATTAGCATTGCATTAGGAGAGCCATTCAGCGGCAACTTGCTGGCTGATCTGGCGCAAGCAATTGCGTATAGTCTGATAGCGGTCGGGGTGCTGGTCACGCACGGGTTAGCAGTGCGTACCGACAGTCGAGTGCGTGAAGCGGCTGAACGGAGCCGGCAAGCGCAGGTGCGGGTAGCAGTGCTGGCCGAGGGCGAATTAGCCGAGCGGATTGCCGGCGCTCTGCGCGAACGGTTCCCGCAACTGGCGCTTGCCATAGCGGGTGGTGCAGTTGAAGCCGAAACGCAACTAGCTAACGCCGATCTCATCGTTGGCGTATGGCAGCCAAGCAGTGATCCCAGTCAGCTTGATCGCTATCCAGCGCGGAAGTTGCTCATACCCATAGCCAATCCGAATTGGGCTTGGGTTGGGATAGAACCAGCAGTGGCGACGAATATCCCGGCGCAGCTTGTGCAGGCTGTACGACAGACGCTAGCTGGCGAGCCGTTACGTCCGCAGCGTGGGGTTGGGGCAGGGGTCGTGGTGGGGGCGCTGATCGCGATCGTTGTGGTTACTTTGGTGATAGTTGGGATCGTACAGGTGACATTGTTTGCGTTTAGGTAAGTAACCCCTCTTTAATTTGCCGTGCGAAACAAGGGCCGCACCGCGGTGCGGCCCGCTAAGAGGGTTAACGGGTAACTGGATCGGTGTGCTCCGCTTCATCCGCTCGATCAAGCGCAATATCGGCCAATGCCGTGGGATCATTGCGTGGTTCGAGATGGGTAAAGACGGTGCTGTTGGGCACCGCGGCGCGCACCGCAGCCTCAACCTGTTCAGCCATCGCGTGCGCTTGCTGGATGCTCCATGTGTCGGGCACGAGCAGGTGAAACGAGATAAAGCGGCGCGCGCCGGATTGACGAGTGCGCAAGGCGTGATAATCGCAGCCATAGTCGCCGAGATCGGCGAGCACGGTCTGAATAGCCGCCAGCTCTTCTTCCGGCAGGGCAGTATCCATCAACCCCAACACCGCGCGGCGCACCAGTTGAATACCGGTCACGGTGATATTGACTGCCACTGCTAGCGCGATCAGTGGGTCAAGGATATACCAGCCGGTGAGCGCCACCAACCCGATCCCGGCCACGACGGCGACCGACGTCCACACATCAGTCATGAGATGCTGGCCATCGGCTTCAAGCGTGAGCGAGTCGTGTTGGCGGCCAGTGCGGAGCAATACTATTGCCACCGCACCGTTAATCAACGTCGCGATGCCGGCTACCGCCAAACCGGCGGCGGTATGGTCAAGCGGCTGCGGCGCAAACAGGCGCTGGAACGCCGTCCAGCCAATCCCGCTGGCAGCGATAATAATTAGCACGCCCTCGATGACGCCAGCGAAATACTCAGCTTTGCCATAACCATAGGCGTGATCATGGTCGGCGGGACGGGCGGCGATGGTCAGCATCCAGAGCGCCATCACCGCAGCGGCAAGATTGACCAGTGACTCAAGCGCATCGGCCAGCAAACCGATCGAATCAGTCAGCCAATAAGCAACCAGCTTGAGACTGATCGTCGCCACGGCGGCGGCAATCGAGAGCCATGCATAGCGGGTAAGGGTGTGTTGCTCGCTCACGTTGATACTCCTCTGTCTTTCCCATCACTTGCAAGGATAGCCGGAACGAAGCGGTTTTGGCAAGATCGCAGCCGATTCTTTGGGCGACGTGATCAGACAATTTCGCAATAACGAAATGTGGTGATCGCTTCTCGTGTATACTACGAATAGCGAGCATCAGGCATCGAGACCTCTGGCAAGGAGCGCCATCCCATGAAGATTTACACGCGCACCGGCGATAACGGTGAAACAGCTCTGTTTGGCGGGCCGCGAGTGCGGAAAGACGTGCTGCGGGTGGAAGCGTACGGCACTGCCGATGAATGCAATTCGGCGATTGGCGTGGTGCGGGCAGCCGGAGTTGATCCGGCGCTCGATGCGGCGCTGGCGGTGGTGCAAAACCAACTGTTTGTGGTGGGATCGGATCTGGCTGCGCCAGAGGACTCGCCCTACATCCCGCGGGTAACGGCTGTGATGACGGCCTTTCTCGAAGCGCAGATCGATGCGATGGAAGCCGAATTAGCGCCACTCAAGCAGTTTATTCTACCCGGCGGCACTGCCGCTGCGGCGTATTTGCATCTGGCCCGCACCATCTGCCGGCGCGCTGAGCGGGTCGTAGTTTCGTTGGCCGCCGAAGAGGCAATCAATCCTGAGATCGTGCCGTACCTCAACCGGTTGTCGGATTTTCTGTTTGTTGCGGCGCGTGTTGCCAATGCGCGGGCCGGTGTGGCTGATGTGCCGTGGCAGAAGCCGTAGCGGCGGGTTGAGGAACGGAACCGAAGGTGTGAAGTGCGGCAGTTGCACTGCCGCACTCCAGAGGGGAGAGCAGACGGATGTTGATGCGGCAGTTGCACTGCCGCATTCCCCAATTTATGACGATAACGCCCCAAACAGTTGGTTAAAGAATGCCGGATCGAAATAGGCAATGGCGCCGCCGGCAATCGTAAGCGCCAGCACAACCGCGAGCGTGATAATCAGCCAGCGGGGCAGGGTGCGGCGGGTAATGCGCGTGTTGACGTTGCCGACGATAAATGAGAACGCCGGCGGTTTTTCGTCAATTTGGTAGCGGGAGCGATACTCAGCCTCGGCAGCCGCCGAGTCAATACCGAAATAGCTCGCGTAGGCGCGCATCATGCGCAGCGCCGCCGGGCCGCGCGGCAACAGCGACCACTGCTCATCTTCGATCGCCTGCAAATAATACATACGCACCTTGATGTCGTTCTCGATCTGCACCAGCGTCAAATGGCGGCGCTGGCGTTCGGCGCGCAAACGGCGACCAAAGCTGGCCTGCGCTTCACCTTCGGTCAACTGGCGGATCGGCGTGGTCTCAGTGTTGCGCAGCAGCGCCAGTTCCTCGGCCTCACTCATAAAGACCGGCTCAGGCTCTTCCTCGGTGGGGCGGCGCTCGCTCGGTATCGCAGGGGTCTCCTCAACGGTAGCGGCGGTCGCCACCGGCTTCGCCGGCGCGATCACCGGTGCTTCCGGCAGCATACGGGCTTGAATGCGGGCCAACAGCTCGCCGGTGCGGTACGGTTTAGTGACATAATCGGCAGCGCCGGCGGCAAACCCGCGCATGACATCTTCTTCCAACCCGGCGCTGCTCAGCACGATCACCGGTTGCAGGGCCGCCAGCCGCGGAAGCGCTTCCCAACCAGCATCGCGCTCAGTGTGCACTTCGAGCAACACCAGATCGGGGTGCTCGCGGGCGCATTCGCGTTCGGCGTGGGCAATGATGCTCGTATTGAGCACGCGATAGCCGGCTTCGCTGAGTTGTTCTTTGAGTTTCGCCGTGAAGGCGACATCATCGTCTATAATGAGAATAGTGCGCATAGCGGTATCTTTGCGATATGGCGCACACAAGCATTGTTGCGCGCGGCGGTATTATACCATGCTCGTTTGGGTACGGCCGTGGCAGGTGGGAATGGCCACGGAAAGACATAAATAGCGCGGTGCTGGCCCTCACCCCCCGGCCCCCTCTCCCACCTGATGGTGGGAGAG
>NZ_DAOTWH010000244.1:0-1992 GCF_034435895.1 Chloroflexus sp. | reverse complement strand
CGGCGCGGGAGGTTGCGCCGGCGCTGGTGCGCTCCGTGGCGGCTTGGGTGTTTGTGACATAGGCTAGAATGGAATATCATCATCGCCAATATCTGGCGGCGGTTCGCGGCGGGGCGGGCGTGACGGCGAATCGTCGGCGCGCGATTCACGCTGCTCAAGCAAGATCATATCTTGTGCCACGACTTCCACCCGCGAACGCGGTTGCCCGGTTTGAGGGTCTTCCCACGTCCGCGTCTGCAAGCGGCCCTCGATATACACTCGCGCCCCCCGGCTCAGATACTGGTGGCAAATTTCGGCCAATCGGTTCCACGCAACGACATTAAACCACTCAGTCTCATCGTGTAGATTGCCGTTGGGATCGCGCCATTGGCGGCTGGCAGCGACCCGAAAGGTGGCCACTGGCGTGCCGGCAGCGGTGTAGCGCAGTTCAGGATCGGCGCCAAGGCGACCAATAATCAAGACCTTATTCAAATCACGCGCCATGGCGCCCTCCACTACGATGGACTGCTGTCTTCACCGGCACGCTAGCGCGGGTATTATTCGTCGCTCAGCGCCGGCTCTTCCTCTGACTCCGGCTCAACCGGCTCGACCAAGCTCGACTGCCCTTCCTTGTCCTCGACCAGCACCAAAAGGTGGCGCAGGATGTTGTCGTTCAACCGAATCGCCCGATCCAGTTCGGCCACCTTCGACGCGCTCAGGGTGAGGGTGAAGAAGACGTAATACCCTTCCGTAAAGCTGCGACGGCTGGCTTCGCCGGTCACATACTCGCGGATCGGGTAAGCCAACTTGCGGCGGCCCCACGGCGACGATTGGCTCACCGTGTTGACCTGGCCGCCTAGTTGATCGACCGTCTGCTTGACCCGGTCGATGTTGGCCTTGATCCCCTCTTCGTTGGCAAAGAGCGGGCTAATGATGATGACAAGCTCGTACTCTCGACGACGATCGCGCACAAAAGCCTCCTCTGGTGATGTTCCGCTCGCCTCTCACCCGGCGGCGCGATCCGGACGCAACGGCGGAACAGAAAGACTATTGGGAACGTATTCCCATTCACGCTCCCACGTGACATCATACAATTATACCATATCTTATTTAGGATACATTTGCCGCTGGCTGCGGCGTCGCGCTACCCTTGCAGCGCGCGCCACGCTTCCGGCGTATCGGCGTCGGTAATGACCGCCGGGTCGTTCGTTTCAAGCCAGACGATCTGACCGGAGTAACGGTTAAAGACGGCGCGGGCGCCGGTGTCGCCACGCAGCGTTTGCAGCTCGGCAAAGAGGCCGGCGGCGACGATCACCGGGTTGCCGCGCTGGCCCCGGTAGACGGGCACGAGTGCGAGTGCATCCGGCGCGGCGCGATAGGCGTCGATCAACTCGTTGATCAGCCGCGCCGTCACCAGCGGTTGGTCAACCAGCAAGACCATCGCCGCATCAGCATCAGCTGGCAACGCGCGCAACCCAGCGCCGAGCGAGCTACCCAACCCTTCGGCGTAGGCCGGGTTAGTAACGATCTGCACCGGCAGATCGCGCAACGCGGCCCACACCTGCGCTTCGGCAGCGCCTACCACGACCGTAAGCCCCGCCAGTTGGCTGGCTAACGCTTCGTCAGCGATATGCGCGACCAGTGGCCGGCCTTTCCAGTCTAGCAACTGCTTGGGTTGGCCCATCCGGGTCGATTGGCCGGCAGCAAGCAAAAGACCTGCGATGTTCATGGTGTACCTTGTTGGGTAGCGCCGAAAACACTGTGTCATTGTGGGCCGCGCGCAGGGCAGCGCAGCGCGCGGCCCACGTGAGGCGAATCAATCCCCCCTACTCCCCCACTGTCATTGCGAGCCGCCGCAGGCGGCGAAGCAATCCCCCCCGATCACGAGAGGGATGCCTGAGCGGGTGCGTTCCGCTAGAGCGGGAGATTGCTGCGGACGCTCCGCGCCCTCGCAATGACATTCGGAAAGCACCCCCCACTGTCATTGCGAGCCGCCGCAGGCGGCGAAGCAAT
>NZ_DAOTWH010000243.1:0-2881 GCF_034435895.1 Chloroflexus sp. | reverse complement strand
CGTTCGAGCGCGAGAGGCGGCATCGAATAAGCCCAACCGCCAAGCAGACCTATCAGCAGGATGATCCCTGCTGCAAATGGTATCGCGCCGCTGAGGGTGGCCCACGCACCGCCGAGCAGGGTAATGGCGCTGACCGCCACTGCCGCGCGCAGCGCCAGTGGCCGATCGGCGTAGCCGGCAGCAATGGCGCCGCTGCCGCCGGAGAAGCCGGTGTGCTTGGCGAGTGCATCGGTGTCGGCATCGGCGTATTCATCAGCGTAGTGCGCAGCGAGATTGGCCAGCATCGTGAGGGTGAGGCCAATCGCTTGCCGCGACCAATCAATTGGCCCGTCGGTGAGCGCCAACGCCACACCCACTGCATAGGCCAGCACACCACTAGGCAAGATGAGCGGGCGACTCATCAGCCAGAGGCCGCAAAGCGGTCGCATAGCAGCGGATACACGCTCTGATTGCCTCAATTGCTGCAAAAGACGCAACATACGTTTGGTTGAGTAGAGCGGCGGGATAACCAACAATTGCCTTCATCATAACAGAGTTTTGTCAGCGGCTCGGCAACATGTACCCGCCTTCTCAGGCATTATTGAGCTGCGCTTGAGCGAATCTTGAGTTTGACGCTGCATACTGGCGCCGACAGGTTGACAACGATCAACGGAGGTGTCTCGTATGCAGCGTTTCTTTTGGGTGTTGTGCTTGGCATTCGTGGCGTGCAGCCAACCCGCCGCGCCTACGCCGATGGCCGGCATGGATCATGCGATGGGGCATCGTAGTAGCGATGCACCGTATGATGCGCAGTTCATTGATAGTATGATCGATCATCACGAGGGTGCGATCACGATGGCGCGGCAGGCGCTGCAAGAGAGCCAAGACGCGCGTATCCGCCAGTTGGCTGAAGCGATTATCACGGCTCAAGAGGCTGAGATTGCCCAGATGCGAGCGTGGCGGCAAGCGTGGTACCCTGATCTGCCGCCGACCAGCGGTATGATGATGGAGATGGGGCCGATGGCGGTGCCGGATGGCAATACTCCGTTTGATCAACGCTTTCTGGAAGCGATGATTCCGCATCACGAAGGGGCGATAGCGATGGCGCGCGACGCTTTGCAGAAGGCTGAGCACGCCGAGATTAAAGAGCTGGCGCAAGCGATTATCGCTGCCCAAGAGGCTGAGATTGCCCAGATGCGGGAATGGTTGAAGCGGTAGTTGTATGCCGCAGTGCAGGCCCAGACCCAAAGTGAGCAAAGGTGCAGAGGGTGATACACGCAAAGACGCGAAGGGCGCAAAGGGTTGGTAAGGTGTGTCTTCCCCCTGCGCCCTCGGCGTGCTCTGCGGTAAAACTTGTCCCTCTTCCCCGTTCCCTACTCCCCTGCGCTCCCGGCGGTAATCGCCGCGCTGCGCTGGGTTTTGTTTCGTGATGCCAATGCTCGCAGCCATTGCCCGTTTGCTCGTCACCGGCTACCATGCATCTGCGGTTGCTAGTCAGCACGGATAACGCCCATGCCTACGATTTTGATTGTTGAAGATGAAACGCGCTTGCGCGAACTTGTGCAGCGCTATTTGGTGCGAGCCGGTTTTCAGGTGTCGCAGGCGGCTAATGGTCAGAGCGCTTTGGCGCAGGTGCGCGCGCTGCAACCAGACCTGATCATTCTCGATCTAATGTTGCCGGAACTTGATGGGTTAGAGGTGTGCCGGCAGGTACGCGCCTTTTCACATGCCTACATTTTGATGTTGACAGCGAAGGCGGAAGAGATTGACCGGGTGGTGGGGTTAGAAGCCGGCGCTGACGATTATCTGGTGAAGCCGTTCTCGCCGCTCGAATTGGTGGCGCGAGTGCGAGCGATGTTGCGCCGGCCTCGTCATTTGATCACTGAGGAAGCGCAGCGCATCCGCTACGGCCCGCTGGTGATCGATGTGGCGGCGCATACCGTCTGGTTGGAGGGCGCGCCGGTTGCGCTGACCCATGTGGAATATTCGTTGTTATGCGTGTTGGCGAGCGCGCCGGGCAGAGTCTTTTCCCGTGCCCAACTGCTCGACCGGGTGTGGGGTGACGACTACTTCGGCGATGATCATGTGGTAGAAGTCCATATCGCCAATTTGCGCAAGAAGTTGGGCGATGATCCGGGCCGGCCCCGCTTTATCTTTACCGTGCGCAGCGTTGGTTATCGGTTTGGAGAGCGGCAATGAAGGGGTGGTTGGTGTGGAGCGGTTTGCGGCGGCGGTTGTTGCTCGCGCATCTGCTAACGATTGCTGCCGGCGCGATCACGCTGCTCGGCGTGGCGCTGTTGTTGGCGCCGGGGGTGCATGACCGCCTGATGATTGCGTGGCTAGGGCCGCATTGGGCTGCGACTGCCGATGACAGCATGATCGAGATGGAGCGGGCGACGAATGCGATCTTTACGTTGGCGATGGCGCAGGCGCTGGCAATCAGCAGCGGCGCGGCGATTCTCGTAGCGGTGGTGGTGAGTCTGGCGGCATCGCGCCGGATCGCGCAACCGCTCGAACGGCTGTTGATCGCGGCCCAGCGGATTGCCGCCGGCCATTACCGCGAACGGGCGCCGGTGCAGGGCGATTACGAATTGGCCCGTCTAGCGGCGCAATTCAACACCATGGCCGCTGCGCTCGAGGATGCCGAGCAGCGGCGGGTGGCCTTGATCGGCGATGTCGCGCACGAGTTGCGCACGCCATTGGCGACGATTGCCGGCTATGTCGAGGGTATGCTTGATGGGGTGGTCGAGCCGGATGACGGGACGTGGGCGTTGGTGCTAGATGAGGTGAACCGCTTGCGGCGCTTGGCCGGCGATTTGCAAGAGCTCTCGCGGGTGGAAGCGGGGCAGGTGGCGTTGCACCTGACCGCAGTCGCGCCGGCGGCGCTCAGCGCGGCGGCAGT
>NZ_DAOTWH010000242.1:0-6005 GCF_034435895.1 Chloroflexus sp. | reverse complement strand
GGCAGGGAACCTGCCGCACGCCATGTGATCACCTTCTCTGGATCCCCTGCGGTACACAGCGCTTCACACACCTACCCGCTCGCGGCGCAACGCCGACGCCAGATCAGCCGCCGTCGCTACATCGGCTAGATCGACGCCAAGGGCCACCATTGTCTGCGCCACTTCAGGCCGCACCCCGACCAACGTCACTTCGGCGCCGAGCAGGCGGGCGGATTGCACCAACTTAATGAGACCAGCAGCTACCATCGTATCAACAAACGGCATGCCGGTAATATCGAGCACTAGATGGCGCGCGCCGGTCTGATCGATCGCTTGCAGCGCAGTTGATTGCGCTAGCCGGATCCGATCGTCATCCAGCTCGCCGACCAACGGCATCACTAGCGTTGCCCGGCCCACCGGCAAGACCGGCATACTCAGACCGCGGATCAACTCGCGCTGCCGTTCATTCTCGGCCAGCAGCCGGCTCTGTTCGGCCATTTGCCGCTCGACTTCAGCCAGCGCCTGCTTCAATTCCGCCGTGCGCTCGGCAACTCGCTCTTGCAAGCTAGCCCGTTCGCGCTGCAAATCTATATTAATTTGCCGCAACTGCGTAATCACCAAGATCAACCGCTCGTGGAACAGCCATAGTTGCAAGAGCAAAATCGCGCTAATCTCCAACACCCGGGCAAACTGGAACAGCATTTCCAACTCATCAGGAACAGGCGGAAAGAGGCGTAATTGCGAGCCAAGAATCATCGTGACGATGACCGCAATCCACGCAATAATGAGCAAGCGGCGGAGGAGCGGGCCACTGAGGAACGGCAGCATGGCAACAATTGCAATCACCGGCCCAAACGCCATCAAACCAGCGAGGTTCGGTAAAATGACCGCGCCAGCCAGACCGTACAACAACAGCGCAATAAATGACGTCATCAACGAGACGCGCACCTGTCCGCTGCGCGCCTGCGCCCACGCCTGCAACAACCCGACGACCAACACCCAATCGAGGATCATCAGCGCAATCAGGGTAGTAGTCTGCCAGATGAGCGCAGAAATCGTGGCGACGATAGCAACCACTCCCACGATTCCGGCAACCATCAAAAAGAACCGTTGAAATTGGCGAACTTGCCCCAGCGACAGCGTTGAGATAAACGGTTCGTGCATAGCGTCCTCGATCGCGTCGTTGCTCCCGATAGCACCGCCATCCTACCATATTTTAACAAACGCGCTGTAATCTCACTTTTGCCTCAATCCATCGTGATCCCGCCATCGACATCGAGCGTCTCGCCGGTGATAAAGGCGGCTTCCGCCGAAGCGAGGAAGACTACTGCTGCCGCCACTTCAACCGGTTGGGCAAAGCGACCTAGCGGGATCATCGCTTGCGCCCGTTCGCGTTGGGCCGGCGTCATCGCGCCGAGCAGCGGCGTCTCGACCGGGCCGGGGCAGATGGCGTTGGCGGTAATGCCATAGGGAGCCAATTCGCGGGCCAACGCCTTCGTCAAACCGATCGCGCCGGCTTTGGCCGCGCTGTAGGCGGCGCTGCCGAGAATGCCGCCGCCGCGCTTGCCGGCCACCGAGGCGATGGTGATCAGGCGGCCATACCCGTTGGCGATCATCGCCGGCACGACGGCGCGGCACGTGTGGTAGATCGCGGTCAAGTTGACCGCTAGCGTCCCTTCCCATTCGGCGGGAGCTAGTTCAAGGAACGGCGCCGAGCTGATGATTGCGGCGTTGTTGATCAGAATATCCACCTTGCCCCACTGGGCCAGCACATCGCCGATCACCGCCGCCACTGCGGCAGCATCGACGACATCAACTGCGGCGCTCAGCGCGGCGGGGCCAAGCTGGGCCGCCGCTTCGGCGACCAGCGTTGCCTCGCGGTCGAGGAGCGCAACGCGCGTGCCGTGGTCGGCGAGAGCAACAGCGATAGCGCGGCCAATTCCGCGCCCCGCACCGGTGACAATCGCCGTGCGTCCGGTGAGATCAAACATACGACACCTCAAAGGTAAAGACGGTTAACGCAAAGACGCAAAGGGAGCAAAGACGCTAAGGGTTTTAACGCAGAGACGCAAAGGGTGCAGAGGGCGCAAAGATTTTTAATAAGTAAGGCACAAAGTGAGCTGGAATATGTACATTTGGAGTCTATCATACCTGTAATCGGCTGATCCGGCGAGGGGCGCGTTTTTTACTGCCGAGGGCGCTGAGAACGCAGAGGCCGAGGCACGATATCATAGCGAGGGCGCGCAGCGACCAAAGCAATCTCCTCGCAGCCCCCCTCCGGGGGGAGGAGGATGACTCCCCTCCCCCAGCGGGGGAGGGGTTGGGGGTGGGGGCATCATCACCGCGCTGTATGACCCGGCCCTAAAGGGCCGGGCTAGGGTTACGAAGCCTGCTGCGCGGGCTAGAGCAAGGAATAAGAGCGCAACAAGCCACAAAAGGCGCAAACAGGTGCATTTTTGTGATCATTCCCAAAAAACCTCTGCGCCCTTCGCGCCTTTGCGCTTGAACCCTCTGCGTTTCTCTGCGGCTTGCCGGCAGGCAAGTTGCCAGCATCGCCCAAGCCTGCTATACTTGACACACTTGTTCGGATAGCATGCGCAATGACCGGCGCCGACCGGTCATTGCGTTGTCAAGGGGGAACCCGCGATGCAATTGCTTTATCTCGATCCGCGCCAGCTCGACGTTGACCCGGCAGGGGTGCGCGAGGAGCCGGGGGATGTGGCTGGGTTGGCGGCGACGATTGCGGAATATGGTCTGTTGCAGCCGATCGGGGTGACGCCAGCAGGCAGCGGACGGTACCGGGTGGTCTACGGCGGTAGGCGACGGGCCGCGGCGATCCAGCTTGGGTTGAGCAAGGTGCCCTGCATCGTGCTTGATAGCGATGACCCTGATTTGCTGCTGCGCCAATTGATCGAAAATGTGCAGCGCCAAGACCTCAACGACATCGAGCAGGCCCGCGCCTTCGCCCGGCTGCGCGAGCACATCATCGCCACTCGCGGCAAACTGCCCGACAACGAGCTTGACGAAGCGGTCGGGCAAGCGGTCGGCCTTGGCGCGCGCACAGTGCGCCGCTACCTCGGCCTGCTCGAATTGCCGGAAGAGGTGCAGCAGATGATCCGGCGCGGCGAGCTGAACGTGACCCAAGCCCAGCACTTGCGCCGCATCACCAACCCCAAAACGCAAATCGATCTGGCCCGCTTTGCGGTCGAAGAGGGCATGTCGGCCGCCGAACTGAGCCGGCTCACGACCTACTTCGCCGCCAACCCCAACCTGACCCTCGACGTTGCCTTGCAAGCGCTGGAGCAAGGCGCCGAACTGCGCACCAAAGCTACCCCGGACAGCAGCAGCGGCGGCCCGCTCAGCCGCACACCGGCGACGGCGGTCGATCTGCCTGAGCACGACGATGCGTGGGAAGATGAAGAGGCGGCGACAGACGGCGAGTATTTGACGGTGGTGGAAGAGACGATCGAAAACCAACCCAAGAACAAATCCCGCATCTTCCGCATCCGTTCGCTCGACCAAATGGTTGACGAGAGCGATCGCCTCGCCCGCGCTGTGCATGACGGCGACCTGCTGAAGTGGATCGAACGCGACGAAGGAGCGGCGTTCAAGGTCAGCCTGCTGTTGCGCCAACTCGAAAGCCTCACCCGCGCCCTGCGCGACATCGCCCGCCAGCGCAACATTCCGATCGAACCGTAACCGCGCGGGGATGGTTGTTGCTATCCCCGTGCCGGCCTGCCGTCCCGTCGTCATCCCCCCGTCACGACGCAAATGATCAACCGGCCGTCATCCCCCGTAGCGACGCACGGCTGTGCGTCGTTACGGGATCACAAACCGTTCCCGGCATTGTATAATTGATAATATGAACAACAACATGACATGGCTCAACCGAATCCGTGCGCGATTGCAACCGCCGACGGCCCCGCCGGAAGAACGGCGGCTGGGGTTGGCGCTCAGCGGCGGCGGCGGCAAGGGAGCCGCCCATATCGGTGTCTTGCAGGTGATGCAAGAACTGGAGATACCGATTGATTTGATTGTCGGTACGTCGGCAGGAGGAGCGGTAGCGGTGCTCTATGCCGCCGGTTTTGATTTGCTCGCCATTCAAGAGGTGTTTCGCCAGAGCGCGCTGCGCCGGATTGCGACGCCTGATCCGACCGGCACTGGCATCATCGGCCAGCGCCGGCGCGAAGAGCTGCTACGCCGTTTGCTCGGTGATCGCACCTTTGCCGATCTGCGCATTCCTTGCGCCGTCGTCGCGACCGATCTGGTCAGCGGCGAGCTGGTGGTGTTGCGCGAAGGGCCGGTGGTGCCGGCGTTGTTGGCGACCACCGCGCTGCCGGCACTCTTCCCGCCGGTGCCTTACGACGACATGTTGCTGGCCGATGGCGGCATTCTGAACAATCTGCCGGTGGATGTCGCCTACGAAATGGGGGCGCAGCGGGTGATCGCGGTCGATCTGCGCGACGCCAACGCTGATTTCTCGCTCCGACCCGAAGAGAACGATAACCTGTTCGCTCGCCTGATGTTCGCGCCCAAGCAATTCGCCGTCGCCCAACGCGCGTTGAGTTTGCTCATGGCGGAGACGACGGAACTGCGTTTGCAGCAATATCCGCCCGATCTTCTCATTCAGCCTGATGTGAGCAGTATTGCGACCCTCGACTTGACGACGCCGGAGAAGGGGTTTGCCATCGGGGTTGAAGCCGCCCGCGAGCTGGCCGGCGAGTTGACCGATTTGCGGTTGTGGCGCAAAGGCACGCAGTTGGCCGCCCAACCCCGACCAGCCCGCCCGCCGCGCCAACCAACGCTGCCGACGTACCGCCGCGAGACTACTCCGGTGACGCCGTGATGCTTGGTGAATAGCCACAAAGAGACACAAAAGACGCAAATGTACCTCTCGTTGGCGCCTTTTGGGTGTGTTCGTGGCGCTTGGTTGCCCCCACCCCCGGCCCCTCCGTTGGGGGTGGGGAAGCAACAGCTTTCAGGTAGCCTGTTCCGCTAGAGCAGGAGATTGCTTCGGGCGCTGATGCGCCCGAAGCAATGACATCATTCCTCACTGCATCCTCTGCGTCCTCTGTGGTAAAAAATACCCCCCCCCCCCAGCCCCTCCCCCGCTGGGGGTGGGGGGTTTGACTCCTACCCCCAGCGGGGGAGGTTGGGAGGGGGGCTAAAAAAGAAGGCGCGAAGAGCGCAGAGAACGCGAAGATTCTGAACGCAAAGGCACAGGGGGCGTAGAGGGTTTTTTGCATGATCACAAAAACGCACCTGTTTGCACCTGTTGTGGCTTGTTGTGCTCTTATGGCCCCAGCCCGCGCAGCGGGCTTCGTAAGCCTAGCCCGGCCCTTCAGGGCCGGGGATACGATGGCCCCTTCCCCCTTGCGCTTATGGCGATTTTGCAGTATCGTTGAACAAAGCAATATTTGATCAAGCACAATTTTACGTCAACCCAAGGAGCACCGTGTGAGTCGCCAGCGCACCGTCTTGATCACGCTCGGCGTGATGATGAGCATGTTTATGGCCTCGATGGAGTCAACCGTCATTGCGACGGCGATGCCGAGCATTGTGCGCGATCTCGGCGATATCGAGAGCTTTAGCTGGGTGTTCGCCATCTATATGCTGACCAGCACTACCGCCGGCCCAATCTTTGGCCGGTTGTCGGATCTGTTTGGCCGGCGACCGGTCTACATGGCGGCGATCGCGATCTTTAGCCTTGGTTCGCTCTGGTGCGGCTTGGCGACGACGATGCCGGCGTTGATCGCAGCGCGGGCGTTGCAGGGGGTGGGGGCGGGTGGTTTGCTGCCGCTGGCGTTTATCATTGTCGGCGATATCTTTACGCTCGACCAGCGGGCCAAGGTGCAGGGTCTCTTTGCTGGGGTGTGGGGCGTTAGTTCGGTGATTGGACCGTTGATCGGCGGCTTTTTGGTTGATCAGATTTCGTGGCATTGGGTGTTCTGGGTCAATCTGCTGCCGGCAGCGATCGCGGCGGCGCTGGTGTGGGCGGCGTGGCGCGGCGTGACGCCAGCCGCCGG
>NZ_DAOTWH010000241.1:0-2150 GCF_034435895.1 Chloroflexus sp. | reverse complement strand
AGGGCCGCACTCGCGACGCGCTCGATCTGCTGGCCCACCTCGAACCGGCGCGCCTCGGCGACGAGACGGCGCTGGCCTTGCTGCGCGTGCGTTACGCTGCGCTCAATGCGCTGGTTGCCAGCGGTGAAGTCGGCGCCGCGGCATTGACGCCGGTGGCCGCCGCATTGCGTATGCGCGAAGCGGCGCTGAAAGCGCAAGGTGCGTAGCGCAACCGCAAAGGTGTCATGTCTGCTGTTATTGCGAGGGCTTGGCGGGTATTACATTGTCCCGCTAGCCCGAAACAATCCCCCGCCGCCATGGAAGCCATCTGCTGGCTGGCAACAGTAAGTTTATATGAATTGAAACGTGAAAGGGTTCAGCCACTATGGAAACACTCACCCATCCCGAAACAGCGTGGCTGCTGCGAGCAGCGCCGGCGCTGCTCGCCGCGCTGATCACGCTGACAGCAACCTTCGTCTTGCGCCAACCTTTGGCGCGCTGGCTGGCCCGGCTGGCCCAACGGCGATCGCCGGCGGTGCTGGATCCGGCCTTAGTGTGGCGGCCAACCCTGCTGCAACCGGCAACGGCGCTGCTTATTGCTGCCGGAGCAGCGGTCTTTGTGAGTGCGGCGCTGGGTTTCGTCGGTTCGCTCTGGCTGGGTTTGGCGGCAGCGCCGGCTGCGGCTGCGCTCGCGGTGCGGATTGGTTTTACGGTGGCTGCGCAACGCTATAACCAACAGCTCGAACGAGAACTGACCCCGGCGATTGGCCGGCTCAGCGCCCTGCTTGGCGGCGGCTTGGGGCTGCGCACCGCGTTCGAGCGGTTGCTCGCCGATATGAACGCCGGCCCGTTGCAGAGCGAATGGTCGTGGCTGATCCGGCAACAAGGCGCACCGTTGGCCGATGGCAGTATTGCCACCATGCGCCAAGTGATTGCGGCGCTGGCCACACAAACTTCGGCGGCCCGCCATGCTACGCTACTCAACCACCTCGCTGTTGCTGCCGACCAACCGCAAGACCTGCAAGCCCGTCGTTGCGCCGCCGCCTATGCCGCATTACAGGCTTCGGAGCGCCGCCGTGAAGAGGCGCTCACCGAGCTGGCCCAGATGCGCTACAGCGGCCTAGCTGTCGGCGGGGCCGGTGTGTTGATGGCCGTCTACTTGATCGCAACCCAGTGGGAACGGGTGCGCATTGCCTACAGCACTCCGCTGGGGATGGTCTTTGCGGTTATTGTCGGTTTGGCGCTGTTGGCCCCGATCGCTGGCGGCATCTGGTTCTCGCGAGTGGAGGATGTCGAGTATTAGGGCGGATTAGCGAGCACCTATGGAGTGCGGCAATCCAACTGCCGCGCGGTCTGAGTTGGATCACAGTGCGCAACCCAAAGCGGCAGTCCAACTGCCGCACTCGACAATGGTCCGCTTCATCCTCTGGCTTGAGCGCCGGACAGAACATGTGGTTGGGTAAAAGCGTTGATCGCTGTGCGATGCCTCAATGTTAGACTGTGCGCTCCCCTCTCCCGCGCCAGTAGGAGCGAGGCTGGGGGTGAGGGCCAGCAGCCCGCTGCGCGGCCTTCGTAATCCTAGCCCGGCCCTTCAGGGCCGGGTTCCGGGTCAAATGTTCTGCCCGCCCTCGAACCGTTCGGTGGGAGCGAGGCTGGGGGTGAGGGTGAACGATGCATCGCAAAGCCTTCAACCAAAGCTGTGCTCATACGTTCTGCCCGCCCTTGAACCGTTCGGTGGGAGCGGGGCTGGGGGTGAGAGTGAACCGGCATATCTCAAAGCCATCAACTACATCTGCGCCATATATTTGGTCTGCCCTTGAGTCTCCGGCTGGCAGAAGCAGAGCCGGCAGTGAGAACTGACCAACCGGATACGCAAGACATTACTTGAAAGGAGCACGATCATGCCTCATATCCTAACTACTCCTGCTGCGCCGGCCTTGCTGGCCGCGTTGTGTGGTGCGCTACTGGCCGCGCTTGGCGTGGTGTTGCGCGGGAAACCCATTGCAACGCCGTCATTCAACGAACGGCAACGGCTGATCATCGGTCAGACCGGTGGCACGGCCTTGGCATTACTGTGTGCAGGCGCGGCGCTCAGTGGCGGCCCGCTCTGGCTCGGCTTGGCGCTCGCGGCCTATTTGGCGCTCGGCTTGGTGTGGCCGCGCCAGCCGCGC
>NZ_DAOTWH010000240.1:0-7989 GCF_034435895.1 Chloroflexus sp. | reverse complement strand
CGCGCTCGGCGGCGTCGGGGTCGCGGCCCGATAATGCGCTGCGCAATTCGGCGGCTAGCTCGCGGCCCAGTTCACTCAACTCGCGGCCCAGCTCGCGGCCCAGTTCACCCAACTCTTGCCCCAATTGCGCGCCGATGCTGCTGAACGAACCCGGTTGGGCGGGGCCTTTGATGACCAAATCGCCACCCACGACGAGGCGCAGGCTGGCCGCGCCATTGCCGTAGCGCAGCTCGACCTCTTGGCCGGGGAACGATGGCTGCGCGCCGGCCCCGCTAATCTCGCCGCCTACTACTGCCGTCAGCGCCAGATCGGGCGTTTCGGGGAGATGGATCGTGGCATCACCACCCACTTGGGCCCGGATAACGCTGCCGGCGTTCAGATTGGCGCGCAACGACAGATCGCCTCCTACTGCGTTGATGCTCAGGTTTCCGCCGGCTTGCTTGATCGTACAATCACCGCCGACATTGCCAATCGCCAGATCGCCGGTCACGCCGGCCAGCTTGCAGTCGCCGCCGATGGTGCCGATCTGTCCGCCGGCCAGTTTACCAATCTCGACATCGCCAGCGACCGTCTCGATACGCAATTGATCGATCTGCGCATCTTCGGTATCGACATCACCGCTTACCGACAAACACTGCAACGCGCGCGCTTGCCCGCTCACCGTCAGATCGCCGTTCACCCGCTCGATCTGCAGATGGGCGGCGCCGGTGGTGGCAATCTCGACATCGCCGGTGATCGTGCCGGCCACCAATTGCTCGCTGATCCCGCTAGCGGTTAGATCGCCAGCGAGGCGCTGCACTGCCATGCTCAGCACATTGCGCGCGGTGACATCGCCGGCCATGCTGGCAAGCTGAGCCACCGGTACATCGGCCAGCGTGACATCGCCGTGAATATCAGCCGCCACCGCCAATTCGGCCACCGCGGTCGCGGTGACATCGCCGGCCAGATAGCCAATTGCAGCATGCTCGGTAATCTGGCGCAACGTCAAGTCGCCGCTCAGCCGATCCACCTTCACCCGGCGCAGGTTCATCACTCGCACATCGCCATCACATACCGAAATGCGTACTTCAGCGGCGGCGGGCACGGCCAACTGCATATCACTATCGCATGGGCCGATGACCAATCCCGTTTCGCCAATCTGCACTGTCACCGGCTCATCCGCCTGCCATTCAATCGCTGGCTCATCCCAACCGCGAATCGTGAGATCACCCTCGACCGGTTGAAGCGTGATCGTGATTGGCCCCTCGACCGGAATCCGTTCTTTCATCGTTGTACTCCTGAGCTACACACTAGCTCGCTATTCGACGACAATTTCGATCCGTTCGCCCTCTTCCAAATCCTGCCATTCGAGCAGTAGACCGGTGGTTCCCCGCTCAACGCTGCGGATCAGCTCTTCGAGGGCACTGCCGCTTAGTTGGGGCGCCAGCCGCGCGCCAAGGCGCAGACCGACGTTGATCAGGCTGACCGGGATCGCCACCGAGGCTTTAAGGCGTTGCGAGGCCAGATCGGTCACGCGCACCCGCACCAAGCGGGCATGGCTGCGTTCGAGCGGGCGCGGGTCGGCGCTAAGGGCATCGAGCAGGCGGGCGGCTTCGGCAGCCGAAAGCTGGCCCCCTTCAACCATCTGCAAAATCCGGTGGCGTTCTTCATTTGCGCTGTTCATCGCCAACTCCCTTCAGCAAGCGCAGCGCCTCTTCGACCGAAATCTCGCGGGCGGCGAGGCGGTCGAGAATCTGGCGGCGATCGACGCGCGGTTCGTGTTCGGGCGGGCCGCCGAGCAGAGCGACGATCTCATCAAGGCGGGCGCGGGCGGTGTTGTAGGCAATGTCGAGCTCGGCGGCGAGGCGCTGGATATTGCCGCGATTCTTGACCAGCAACTCCACAAACGCCAACTGTTCAGGCGAGAGCCGGCCAATCCAGCCGAGGCTAAAGCGGCCTTCGATCACGATCCCGCTGCTTGGCGACTCGAGCCGGGTCACGATCAACTCGCCGCCAGTAATGGGATCACGGGTGAGAAGCGGGTGCATAGGGGTCTCCTTAAGTGTCATGCGAATATTACTGGATGGCTGCCTTCCCGCTTTGGCTTAAGGGGAGGCCAGAAATCGCTGTGCGATACCTCACCGCTCGGCGCTGCGCTCTCCTCTCCCGCGCCAGTGGGAGCGGGGCTGGGGGTGAGGGCTGGCAGCCCGCGCAGCGGGCTGCGTAACCCTAGCCCGGCCCTTTAGAGCAGGGTTCCAGATTGGATGTTCTGCCCGCCCTTGGCCCCGCGCCAGTGGGAGCGGGGCTGGGGATGAGGGTGAAGGTTCATCGCAAAGCCATAACCTGTATCTGTGCTCATACGTTCTGTCCTTCCTTGCACCTCATTGGGCGAGGGCCGGATGCTTTAGTGCGGGCGAGTCAGGAGAGCGACGCTTTGGACGGTGATCACGAGCTGTCTCGATCACTCAAACACTTTTTGGGCATAGGTGAGGCGGTTGGGGCGGCGATCGACGGCGTAGCGCAACAGGCGCTGGCCGAGCCGGATCAAGAGCCAGCCGATCCAGCGCGCTAGGCGGCGGGCGAAGCGCGGGCGCGGGTACAGCCGGGTTTGGGCGGCCTCGGCGATCCGCTCGTTGATTGTGCGTGGTATCAGCGCTTCGTGATGATAGAGATCGCGCATCATCATCACACCTCCTAAATTCACCATTTATTTGGTGATAATTGCCAATGCGATTGAAATATTATCAGCTAGAATGGCGATTGTCAATAGCTTTCTGGTTAATCTTGGTATTTGATCAAACGTTTCTTGATAAGTCGGGTCGTGGTATGATACCGACTATGACTGCACGATCGACTCACCACAACCTATGGGCAGCGCGCGCCGGCGATCTAGCGCTGGCGCTGATCTGCCTGCTCGGCGCGATCGCGTTTCTCTACCCCTTTGCCATGGGGCGAGCCGAAACCGGGTTTGGCCAAGCGCATGCCGCTACTGCGCCGATCTTCTTCGCTCTGCTGGGGCCGGCATTATTGGCGCTCCTGATTGCCGAGCTGAGCGCCGGACGGCTCAATACCCGCATCCTTGCCGTCTTGGGGGTGCTGACCGGCGTGGTGGCGGTGCTGCGTTTGCCGGCAGGGCCGGCGGATTCGCCTACCTTCTTCTTCCTCATCATCCTCGCCGGTTACGTCTACGGCGCGCGCTTCGGTTTCCTGCTCGGCGCGCTGGCGCTGCTGGTCTCGGCCCTGCTCACCGGCGGGGTCGGGCCGTGGTTGCCGTTTCAGATGTTTGTCACTGGTTGGATGGGGATGAGCACCGGTCTGCTCGCGCCGCTGGGCCGGCGTCTGCGACCGGGAGGGTGGGGCGAGATCGGCCTGCTGGCCGGCTTCGGCTACATATGGGGGTTTCTGTTTGGCGCGCTCATGAACCTCTGGTTCTGGCCGTTTGCGCCTCCCGGCGAACTCGGCTGGACGCCGGGCAGCGGCTTGGTGGCGACGATCCGCCAGTACGCTATTTTCTACGCCGTGACCTCGCTGGCGTGGGATGCCGTGCGCGCGTTTGGCAACGCGGTCTTGATCGCGCTGTTGGGGCGACTCGTCCTCAAAGAGCTGCGCCGGTTTCGCAACCGGTTTTGGTTTACGGTGGCGGAAGATGCGGCGGCATAGCCGGTCAGGGTTGGTTTTGCACACCTATGTGTCATTGCGAGCCGAGCGGTAGGGGCAGAGCCGCGCTCTGCCCGCCGCGAGGCGAAGCAATCTCCTCCGATCACGGGAAACGTCCGCTCAGGCACTCCTTTCACCAAAGCAGGAGCTTGCTGCGGGGTCTGCGCCCCCTCGCAATGACAGAGGGGCTGGTCAGTGCGCGCCGCCAGCGGGAGAGCTGGGAGGATCATCCCTTTCCAAAACCTCTGCGCCCTCTGCGGTAAAAACCCCTCTGCGCCAAAAACAACCCCTCCACTGCATCATGCAGCGGAGGGGCGCAAGGAGGAGAGGTAGTTTCGCGTTACTTGGCCAGCGCGCCGCTCACGCTGCTGCCCGCCGGCGTCCCAGCCAGATCGGGGTACGCCACCATCCCGTGCTCGCCGATATCGAGACCAGCCTCTTCCTCTTCCTTGCTCACGCGCAGACCGATCGTCGCCTTGATAGCGAAGAACATCAGCGCCGCCGTCGCCACCGTCCAGAACCCAATCGCCACCACGCCGACGAACTGCGAGATGAGCAGGGTCAAGCCGCCGCCGTAGAACAGACCAGTGGTGCCGGTGTTGCCGGGGATCGAGGCGAAGAGACCAACCGCCAGCGTACCCCAGATGCCATTAACCAAGTGGACCGGCACGGCCCCGACCGGATCGTCGATCTTCAGCTTCTCGAGCAGTTCCGCCGAGAAGACCACAACCGGGCCAGCGATGAAACCGATGATAATGGACGAGAGCGGATCGACGTAGGCGCAGCCAGCGGTAATCGCCACCAAGCCACCCAGCACGCCGTTGAGGGTCTGGCCCAGATCGGGCTTGCCGTAGCGCAGCCACGCGGTGAAGAGCGCACCCAACGCACCAGCCGCCGCCGCCAGATTGGTCGTCACCGCCACCATCGCCACCGCATCGGCATCACTCTGCGACGCAATCGCCAATTGCGAACCGGGGTTGAAGCCGAACCAGCCCAGCCAGAGGATGAAGGTGCCCAGCGCAGCCAGCGACATATTGTGGCCAGGGATTGCGCGCGGCTTGCCATCGGGGCCGAAGCGGCCAAGGCGGGGGCCAAGGATCATCGCACCCACCAGCGAGGCCCAGCCGCCGACGCTATGCACCACCGTGCTGCCGGCAAAGTCGGTAAAGCCCCAGTTGCCTTCGGTGCTGCCGCTATAGGTGTTCAGCCAGCCTGCACCGCTCCAGACCCAGTGGACAACGACCGGATAGATGAAGAGCGAGATAATGAAGCTGTAGACCAAGTAAGCCGTGAACTTCGTGCGCTCGGCCATCGCGCCAGCGACGATCGTGGCCGCCGTACCGGCGAAAACCACTTGGAAGAACCAGCTCGCCAGCACTGGCACTTCACCCTCGGCAGTAACGTGCGACAGGAAGAATTGGTCGGTGCCGATGAAGCCACCTGCCGAAGTGCCGTAGGCAACACCCCAACCCACCGCCCAGAAGGCGATCGAGCACATCACGAAGTCCATCAGGTTTTTGAACAGAATATTCGTCGTATTCTTCGAGCGGGTGAGGCCAGCGGTCAACATTGCAAATCCGGCCTGCATAAAGAAGACCAATGCCGCAGCAATGAATAAGAAGAAGGTGTTCATTGCAACGGCCAACTCTGCAGTAGTGGGACCTTCTTGAGCAAAGGCGCGCCCGCTGCCGATCAACCAGAGACCAAGGCCAAGACCTAGACCGAGACCGATCTTTGTGTGCCATGCAAGCTTCATAAGAGCAGCTCCTTAACCATAGAATGTTTTAGCGATTGCATGTAGCGCATGGATGAATGTAACCCATGCGTTTAGATAAAATGCACAAACCATCCGCCTCTGCCTCGTCGCAGGCCAAATAAGCTTCATCGCGAGCGCAAGTAGCATAATGCCGTTGCTATGGACTTGTGAACATGGAACAGTGGTAGTAAATGAATGAGACCCTGAAAGCTTCCTCGTCCATGCGCACGCGGTTCATGCTGCAACGCCGCAGATGATGCCCGCGCACCGCGCGCTCACCCCCTTGCAATCATCGCCTCGTGGCGCTCACTAACTTGTGCAATCATTGACGTTGGTATGATAACAGCCCTCTTCTAGCCTGCCAATAGATAGGATTTCCAATATTGAGGTGGAAGAGATTGGATTGTTTGTACAAACCGTCTGAGACGAACACGGTTTTGCACATCGGTAAAAATTTGGTATAATCAATATTCAAAGCTGGTACGGATCTGGTACGTGCGAGCGCTCCCCCGCTGAGCATTCCCTCGGTCGAGTTCGGACGCAACGCAGCCCCACGCACCGGCCACCTAAACCCTTCGTTGTTCTGCTAGAGGAGTAGCGAGCCATGAGCTTCGCAGACAAGACCCTGACCTGTCGGGATTGCGGGATGGATTTCGTGTTTACAGCGGGAGAGCAGCAGTTTTACGCTGCCAAAGGCTTTACCAACGAGCCGGTGCGTTGCCCGTCGTGCCGCAAGGCGCGCAAGTCGCAGGTGAGTGAAGCTCCCGAACGGGGCCGTGCCAGCCACGCGGCGCCGGTTGCCCGCGAGCGGGTGAATTATCGGGTGATGTGCGCTAGTTGCGGCCAAGAGACAACGGTTCCGTTCGTGCCCCGCGGTACCAAGCCGGTCTACTGCAGCTCGTGCTTTAACCGGATGCGCGGCGATTCGCGTGTAATGTATTAATCTGCAGCTACCTCACCCCTTGCCCCGCTCCCCACTGCCGGGAGCGGGGTTTTGTGATTTCTATTACGAAGACTGCGGTAGCTTAGTTGCCGCACGCTCCATAATGCCGCGTTCGGTCAGCCGGGTGTGTCGTTCGCTTCCCCGCTCTCTGCATGTTCGAGGGCGGATAACCGTTGATCGCGGTGCAATGCCTCAACGCTTGGCTCTGTGCTCCCCTCTCCCGCGCTAATGGGAGAGGGGCTGAGGGTGAGGGTGAAACGACTCATCGCAAAGCCATCAACCACATCTACGTTCATACGTTCTGCCCGCCCTTGAACGCCAGTGGGAGAGGGGCCGGGGGTGAGGTAAAACAACGCATCCCAAAACCATCAACCGTATCTGCGCTCATGGGTTCTGCCCATCCTTGAACTCTGCACGAGGGAGCAAGGTTTATTTTACCCCTGCCCATTGTCTGATCTGGGTATAGACTGCCGTAGCCGGACGGCCTTCCCGTGCAATTTACCCCTGTGTTTGACAAAATATGTTCAAGCTATTGACAAAGGTTTTGCATTCGTGGTATATTACTTACCGGTCGGTAAGAATTGATGAGATTGGTCTTGTGAAATGGCAGAACTCAACCTCGCGCTCGATCCGCGCATCAGTGACAGTCCGACGGCGCTGCGCATTCTCGATGTGGCAGCCCAACTCTTTATGCAGCGCGGCTACCGGGCCGTTTCGATTAACGACATTATTCAAGCCGCTGGGGTGACGAAGCCGACCCTCTACTACTACTTCGGCGACAAAGAAGATCTCTTTGTGCAAATGGGTTTGCGCGTGCTCGAGACGATGCGCCAGCCGTTAGCCGAAATCGCCGCTGCTGACCGGCCTTTGGTCGAGCGGTTGCAGGCGATGGCAACACTGCTGATTACCGGCTACGAAGGTGATATGCGCATGATGCGCCACGAGATGATGGAGCATCTCGGCGAATCGGCCCGCGCTCGCCTGAGCGCCGCGTTCTATCAGCACTTGTTTGCGCCGTTGACATCGGTGATGCACGAGGCGAGCACCATTGGCTTAGTGCGCGCCGATTTGGCTCCGGCAGTGCTGGCGATGCTCTTTCTCAGTCTGTGCGAGACCTTTCACGAATTGACGCCGGCCCACCCGATGCTGCGTTGGACTGGCGCCGTTTCACCGGCCCTTTTGGTTGATCTGTTTCTGCACGGCGCTGGCACGCAGGCCGCGCCCAAGTCTTCAACAGGGATGGCATAATTTATGAGCACCTTACCGCAGTCGCGTCCTCGGATCAGATTTCCCCGCCTTTCGTTGCCAGTGTTGATCGCTGCCGGTTTGTTGATCGCGGTGATCGCAACCGTGGTCGTTCGTTTTGTTTCAACCTCTCCTGTCGATCCGCTGGCCGGCGTGACGGTTGCCCCCGTCACCCGCGGTGATTTGCGCTTGACCGTCAATGCGACCGGTTCCGTTGAGCCGAATCAGACGGCTGAGCTGAGTTTGACCCTGCCCGGCCGGGTGCAAGAGGTGTTGGTGACGGTTGGCCAAACAGTGGCCGCCGGTGATCCGTTGCTCCGGCTGGATGATCGCCAGTTGCGCGCCGATGTAGCGGCTGCCGAGGCGGCGGTGGCGCTGGCCCAAGCCGATGTGCAAGCCCTGCGCGAGC
>NZ_DAOTWH010000239.1:0-5421 GCF_034435895.1 Chloroflexus sp. | reverse complement strand
CGCTGCCGTAGCGGGGGGTGGAGCTGCCGGGGCAGCCGCCACCGGCGCTGAGCCATTGCCGATAATCGCAATCGGCTGCCCGATCGGCACCGTCTGCCCTTCGGGCACTAAAATCTGCTGGAGCACGCCAGCCTCAAACGCTTCCAATTCCATCGTAGCCTTATCGGTCTCGATCTCAGCGATAATCTCGCCCACGGCGATCGAATCGCCGATCTTTTTCAACCAACGGCCCACCGTACCTTCCGACATCGTGTCGGAGAGACGCGGCATGGTTACTTCACCCATGGAGCCTCCCGTTATTGATGCTATGAGTTTGCAAATTTCGGATGGGCGTGTTTTGACCCCTCACCCCCAGCCCCGCTCCCTGCCAGCGAGGAGCAGGGACGATGCCGAGTTTAGCGCAAGCGCTTGGTGCCGCGCATGACTTGCCGGATAGCGTAAATCAAGCTATTGGCATTCGGTTTCGAGGCTGCCGACAGCTCTTTGGCATAGGGCAGCGGCACCTCAAGGCCGGCGACGCGCTGCACCGGCGCATCGAGGTAATCAAACGCCTCTTCCTGAATGGTGGCCGCAATCTCGGCGGTCACGCCATACGAATACCAATCCTCGGCGATGACCACGGCGCGATTCGTCTTCTTGACCGACTCGATAATGGTGGGGCGGTCGAGCGGGCGCAGCGAGCGCAAGTCTACCACCTCGACGCTAATCCCCTCTTGCTCCATACGCTGGGCGACTTGCAGAGCGATGGCGGTCATACGCGAATACGACACAACCGTCACATCGGCGCCCTGCCGTTTCACCTCGGCGACGCCGATCGGCACTACGTAATCATCGTCTTCGGGCACCTCGCCTTTGGTATCGTAGAGGGCCAGCGACTCGATAAAGATCACCGGATCGTCGTCGCGGATGGCGGCGCGGAGCAAGCCCTTGGCATCGTAGGGCGTTGCCGGGGCGACAACCTTGAGACCGGGGCAATAGGCAAACCAATTCTCGAACGACTGCGAGTGGGTGGCCGCTAGCTGGCCGGTGCCGCCGGACGGCGTGCGGATCACCAGCGGCACACTCACTTGCCCGCCGAACATATAGTGGATTTTCGAGGCATGGTTCACGATCTGGTCAATCGCAACCAGAATAAAATTGATGGTCATAATCTCGACCACCGGGCGTAGACCGAGCATCGCCGCGCCGATGGCCACGCCGACGAATCCCTCCTCGGCGATCGGGGTGTCAACGACCCGCTTGGGGCCGAATTTGGCCAACAGGCCCTCGGTCACGCGGTACGAACCTTGAAAGACCCCGATCTCCTCGCCCATCAAGAGCACATTCGGATCGCGGGCCAATTCCTCACCTAGCGTATCGTTTAACGCTTGGCGGTACGTAATCACAGGCATAGCAACCTCTTACTTGTTCAGACACGCTGGATCATCGTTATAGCTGCGCTGCACCTCACCGCTAAAACTCGCCGTGATTAATCTTCACCGCGCGGATCGCATCCTCAGCGGTCGGTGTGTTCGGCACCGGCGTCGCATACATATACTTATAGAGATCTTCAAATTTGGGATCGGGGCTATTGTTGGCGAAATCGATCGACTCTTGCACTTCGCGCTCGACCCGATCGGCCACGCTCTTCAGCCATGCGTCGTCAATGATGCCGTGATCGAGCAAGAGGGCGGCAAACTTGCGGATCGGATCGTACAGCTCGCGCCCGCGGCGCACCGCCTCCGGATCGCGGTAGCGGTCAGCGTCGATCACCGAGTGTCCGCGGAAGCGGAAGCTGACCGCGTCGATGATCGCCGGTTCGCCTTCAGCTTCGGCGCGGGCGCGCAAGCGGCGCACCACATCGCGCACTGCCAGCACATTGGTGCCATCGACCCGTTCGCCATAGATGCGGAACGAAGCGCCCTTCTTCCACAGGTCTGGTTCGGATGAACCGGCCTCCACCGAGGTGCCCATCCCGTAGCCATTATTGACGATAAAGAAGAGCACTGGGCACTTCCAGATTTTGGCTAGATTCAACGACTCGTAGAACGCGCCAATGTTGGTGGTGCCATCACCCATCTGGGCCACGACCACCCCCGGCTTGCCCTGATAGCGCAGCGCATACGCCGCGCCGACGGCAAGCGGCACCTGCCCGCCGACGATCGCGTAGCCTCCCATAAAGTTGGTTTTGCGGTCGAACAGGTGCATCGAACCGCCGCGCCCGCCGGAGACGCCGGTCTCTTTGCCGAACAGTTCGGCCATCACCGGGCCGGGGGGCACGCCGCGCGCAATAATGTAACCGTGCTCGCGATAATTGGTGAAGATGTAGTCGTCGGGAGTGAGGGCGGCCATGAGGCCGACGATGGTGGCCTCTTCGCCGAGATTGAGGTGGCAGTATCCGCCAATTTTCGCTTTCACGTACATTTCGCCGGCGCGCTCTTCAAATCGCCGTAACAGGAGCATCTGATAGTAGTAATGCTTCAATTCATCGGCGGTAGCGCGCTCAAGGAGGGGCTGAGCCGCTTCGGCTACTTCGGCCATAGTTGAGACTCCTCTCGTGTGCTGGGCGCTTCGCTCCGGCAGGGGTTAGTGTTCCCATGTGTCGAGGCAACGCGCCATCTGGTATGTTCGCCACACCCCCGTGGGCGGGTGACGCGCTTGGGATGGGCCAGACGTGCAATCGGTCTGGCAGCATGCAATTGTTTGGTGAACGGCAGATCAACAGTCTGCTGCGTGATGGCACAGCAGCAGCTTGGCGATCGATTAACCGGTAGCAAGCATCGCGTCAGGGTGAACGTCTAATGCTGCCCCAACGCCACATCTATAGTTACATGCCCGGCGGCACCACTTCGTGGGTGAAAGCGCCAGCGTCGGCGCCGCAGCGTGGGCAATGCTTGGGTGATTCGAGCGAGCGCACGATCTCGCCGCAGACGCCGCACACCCAACGCATTGCAATCTGACGCACCAGATCTGACCGGCTGACAATGCCGACCACTTTGCCGTTTTCGACCACTGGCACCCGCCGGATGCGCTGGTTGGTCAGCAGGTGCTGGATCTGTTCGACTTCGGTGTCGGCACTGACGCTGATCACGCTGCGGGTCATAATCTCCTTGACCGTGCGCCCCTCTTTGGCGATCAGATCGTGCTCGGTGACGAGACCAACCAAGATGCCGTGACCGTTAATCACCGGCAAGCCGCTGATCCGGTTGCGCGCCATCAGGCGGGCGGCATCTTCGACCGAGGCGTCATCGGTGATGCAAATCACATCACGGGTCATGATCTCGCGCGCTTTCATTCCGCTACACCTTTCGTTTCGATATGTTGCATTCGTGACATTCTTCACGAGAGTAGTTGCACGAACAACTCTTCCTTAGTATAGCAGAGATTGGCAAGCTGGCGGCGTGGTAGGAATGTGAGGCGCAGCGGTGCGGTTAGCGACTAGTGCCGCGCACGAAGATGTCGGGCCATGGTTGGAAGGTGGTGGGGATCGTATCGCGCCGGCTGATTTCGCCATTGGTATAGACGGTGCGATAGACTTCGACCCGCAACCCGTCGCGCGCGGTATCGGTCTGCCGGATCACGCCAGCCGGCAGGGTGGGATCATCAACGTAGACCGGCTGGGTCGGGGCCGGGGTGCGTTCGAAAATGCGGTAAGCGTATTCAACCCGGCGGTTGCTCGGCGGGCCGTAGAGGATCATCGTCAATTGTTGGCGTTGCAGATCAACTTTGCTGGTCAAGAGCAGCCAGCCGCCGGTATCGTTGACAAACCGCAGATCGTGGACGCCG
This sequence comes from Chloroflexus sp., assembly GCF_034435895.1. Lineage (GTDB taxonomy): Bacteria > Chloroflexota > Chloroflexia > Chloroflexales > Chloroflexaceae > Chloroflexus. Next base: position 1,656 of record NZ_DAOTWH010000239.1, on the reverse strand, counting down.
GTAAAGATGGCGGCATCGAGGCCGGGCGGTTCGCCAAGCTCTTCGTACCAGCCAATGCGGAACGAATGCTCGTGGCGTTCGGTGATTGGCAAGCCGGCGAAGAAGGCGGCGCGGAAGACGGTGGTGCTGACTTGGCAGAGGCCGCCTCCCCATTCCTTTTGGGTGCGGTTGGCGACGATAGCCAGCCCCTCGACGAAGCCACGCTCTGGGGTGACCGGGCCGAGGGTCGTGTTGAACGAGAAGGCAGCGCCGGGCGGAATGAGCACGCCGTCCATTTGGCGCGCACCGGCTTGAATGTTGGTAATGCGATACTCAGCCGAGTTGCGGAACGAGCTGACCCCCACGCCAACCGGTTCGGTAATGCCCAATGCGGCGAGGTTATCGGCAGTGACCGGCGGCGGCAATTCGCGCAAGGGCAAGGTTACGGTGCGCTCGTGGCTGTAGAGTGCGCCATTAATGCGGGCCAGCGCCTCTTCGACCGCAAGGCCGCGACCGGGCGTGCCGGGGGTGCGGATACGCAGATTGCCGTTATTCCAATCCACCCGCGGCAAGCCGCCCTCTTCGCGCAGCGCAGCGGCGATCGGTGTCAGTACAGCGCGGATAGCGGCCTGATCGATCATCACGGCCATTGCCGGGCGGCCATCGATCGCAGTGAGACTGCGGAGCTTGATCCACGCGGCGATTTGGGGTACCGGCCATTCCCAGCGACAACCGGCGGGGCACTGGCCGCCCCGGCCTTCGAGCCGGATCGGGCCGTGCAGCAGTAATTGCAGCTCGGCGACGGTAGGGGCGAGGTCAGCATCGCGCACCCGCGGTTCGAGCAGGCGAGTGCGGATCGTTACCTCTTGCGGTTGCAGACTCTGCACGGCGGCGGCAATATCGGCGATCGTGTCATCGATCAGCGTTTGCCGGCCCCACTGCTCTGCACCAACGACGATCACCCCATTGCGCAGTTCAACGCTCGCCTCAACCGGCGCGCGGTCGATGTCGGCAGCGATAGCGCGCAGCGTTTGCTGGGCGATGCGCTGATCGAAGCGCAGGCGCAGCGGCAGATCAACGCCGTATTGCCATGTGGCGGCGGCGATGCGGGCATTGGCTTGCCAATTGAGATCGTGACCGAGGGCAAACGCCGAGTCGATCGCCTCGTCAATTGCCAAACTGAGGCCAAGGTCTTCAGCCGCCGGTCGCCAGAGTTGGCCCTCGAAGCTCAGTGTTATCGGTGCGGCAAGAAAATCGGCGTAGCGGCGGAGGAGCGTAGCGCGGGCTTCGGCGCGGGTCAGACCGCCGATCGGCAGGCCACGTACGCTAATGTTAGGATAGATCCGTTCGGCCAGCAGCCGTTCGCCAAGTAAGATCGTGCCATAGCCAAGCAGCGCAGCCAACCCAGCCAGCGTGGTGAGCACGAGCAACCATTCTATAACGCGCCATAGCCATGAGCGGCGGTCGCGGGGCATCCGGGCTGGCAGCGGACGATCCATGATGGTCTCGCAACGGCATTCCAATGCGAAAAACAGCGATGACGCCTTCAGTCTAACGCGCCGTAGGAGCAGTGTCAAGTAGCCGCGCAGGCGGTGCGCGACCCGGCCATGCCCTGCCCCGGCAGGACGCGGCTGAGCGGTACGAACCTAGCCATACGTGGCCCGGCTATGCCCTGCC
>NZ_DAOTWH010000238.1:0-24938 GCF_034435895.1 Chloroflexus sp. | reverse complement strand
GGGGCCGGCGCGTTGTATGGCCTGACCAGTAACCAGCCTACCGTGTTGGGAGAAGGGATCGCGATGGCGTATCGCGCCGGCGCGGAAGTGGCTGATCTAGAGTTTGTCCAATTCCATCCAACTGTCTATCGCACCCGTGACGGGCAGGGCTTTCTGATCACCGAAGCGGCCCGCGGCGAGGGGGGCTTGCTCTATACGCCAGCGGGCCGCCGTTTTATGCCGGCCTACGATCCGCGGGCCGAATTGGCTCCGCGCGATGTGGTAACGCGCGGAATTGTCGCAGCGATGCAGGCGGAAGGGTGCGATCATGTGCTGCTCGATCTGACCCATCTGTCGCCTGATCTAATTGAGCATCACTTCCCCACCATCTGCGCCCGTTTGCGGGCCGATGGGATCGATCCGGTGCATAATCTGATCCCGGTGGCGCCGGCGGCCCATTATTTGATGGGGGGTGTGCGCACCGATCTGAATGGTGCGACCAATCTGCCCGGCCTGTTTGCCGCCGGCGAAGTGGCTTGCACCGGCGTGCATGGCGCGAACCGGCTGGCGAGCAATTCGCTGCTGGAGTGTTTCGTCTTTGGCCGCCGAGCCGGCGAAGCGGCAGCATCGTACCGTGGTCGCGCCGTACCAGCGCCTGATCCGTTGCCGGTCACGCCCGCGCCGCCGCCGCTGCCGGCTGATTGGCGCACCGCGCTGGCGATGATCATGCGCGCGGCGGGGCCGTTGCGTCACGGTGATGGTCTCCGCTCCGCCTTAGCCGCGCTGGACGCATGGCCGGTCAGCGCCGATCCGGCTGATGCTGATGGATTAACCGCGGTCAATGCCACCCTAACGGCGCGGCTGATCGTTGCTGCGGCCTTGCTGCGCACCGAGAGTCGCGGCGGCCATTTCCGCCTCGATTACCCGCAGAGTGATGAGGCGTGGCGCAAGCATACCATCTTGTGCCGCGATACGTCGCCGGCGTTTGTGGCCGCCATCGCGCCGGCGCCAGCGTTGGCCGCCGATTAAGCGGGGCGTGCTCTCCGCATGACATTTAACGGAGCTTGTATGGAACTACCGTTGCACGTCATTGATACCATTGTTGCCAATGCCCTCGCCGAAGACATCGGCAGCGGCGATCTGACCACGCTGGCCGCGATTCCGGCGGCAGCGTCTATGACCGCTCACGTTGTCACCCGTGAAGCCGGGGTGATCGCTGGCTTGCCGGTGGTTGTCGCCGTCTTTCGCCAGCTCGATCCCAGCGTCAAGGTGCTGCTGCACACCGCGGATGGCGCTGCAGTCGCTGCCGGCGCCACGCTTGCCACCGTAACCGGCCCGGCCCGCAGCATCCTCAGCGGCGAACGGGTGGCGCTCAATCTGGTGCAACGCCTCAGCGGGATCGCAACGCTGACGGCCCAGTATGTGGCGGCGGTGGCCGGCACGCGGGCCCAGATTCTCGATACGCGCAAGACCACACCCGGTTTACGCGCGCTCGAAAAGTATGCCGTGCGCATGGGGGGCGGGCGTAATCACCGGTTTGGCCTGTATGACGGTGCGATGCTCAAAGATAACCATCTGGCCATGCTTGCCGGGCAGGGCATTGATCTGGCTGCGGCGATTGCCCGCGTGCGCGCGCAACTGGGGCCGATGGTGCGGCTCGAGGTTGAAGTTGAAAGTGTCGCTGCTGCGATAACCGCTGCTGAAGCTGGCGCCGATCTGATCTTGCTCGATAACATGCCGCTCGACCAGCTCCGCGCAGCGGTGCAGGCGGTGGCCGGTCGCGCGCAGACCGAAGCCAGCGGCGGCGTCAATCTGCAAACGGTGCGGGCAATTGCCGAGACTGGGGTTGATTACATCTCAGTCGGGGCGTTGACTCATTCGGTGCGCGCGCTCGATATTGGGCTCGATTGCGCGGCGTAAGCACAGGTTACTCGTCATCGGCTAGATGCTCGACGCGCAATTGCCAGAGCAACCCGCCCAAAGCCGGGCCAAACCGGTCAATCAGGCGCTGGCGCGTGCGGCCCTCTTGGTAGCGCTGACGGGCAAAGCGCTGGATCTGCTGCTCTTCATCGCTGACGCGCAACGTTTGTATCAGTTTGAAAGAGACATCGTTGAGGCCAAAGGTGGCGGCCACATCCACCAAGCGGGCAATCGACTCGTAGGGTGGTTCCAGCAAGACGGTAGCGTGCGTGTAGATGCCTTGCTCGCGGGCATACGCAATCAACTTGCGGGCCTGTTCACGGCTGCTGGCTGAGTCGAAGACGCTGGTTGCGGCCAGCGTAAACGTGATTGCCTCGCAGCCGGCTTGCGCCAACTGCCGGATCCGATCCTCACGTAGGCGGTCAAGGGCGACGGCAGCTTGCCATTTAATATTGAAATGCGCATTGATCAACTGATCGAGGAACTCATCGAGCCACTGTTCATGAATGGTAAGCTCTGGTTCACAGAACAGAAGATGGCGAATGCCAACTTCTTCGACTAGAGCGCGAATCTCGTGGCAGATCTGGCGGGGCGGGCGCAGTTGCCATTGGTTATGCATCCGCCAACCAATCACCACCGGCGTCTGCACTTCACCACCCGGCGCGCGCAATTCGTAATGTTCGAGCGAGAGCAAATGACGGGCCGGGTATGGCAATTCTTCGCCAGTCTGGGCAGGAAGCGTGTTGACTCCATTCAGCCAAGCTAACAGGCTGGCAGTGGCTGCTAATGCCTCACTGCCGCTGCGATGCGCGAAGAGCGGCAAGATGTCGGGATAGGTTTGGTGGATGTGGGAGACTGCCTGCTCAATCGCATGGCTATCTTCACCGGCGATAATGACACGCTGTGGTTGAAAGGTTTGCAGCCGGCGCTGAATGTCTTCCCAACCGCCCAACGGATCGAGCGCGCGATCGAAGATGCGCACAATTGCGCGCCGCTGTTCGAGCACCGCCGCGATATACGCCATCGTGAGCGGCGGGAGATGATTATCATCCTTGGTTGGGAGCGCAATAATTGCGATCTTCACAATGACGCCAGCCGGTGTTGTGCAGTGGTTAACAGACTCCTACATCACGATAGGCTAAGGGATGGGGCGCTAGTATAAGCCGTAACAACTTAACCGATGGTGCGGTGAGCCGTCGCAACGTTGCTCTTTTTTCTGGCGATCTCCTTGTTGCGAAGGGTAGCATAGTTGTGGTCAGATGAATGTGACGACTTTGTCAGAAAGCGTCTTCACTGTGCGATAGCCCGATCACCAATATTGGCGCCAAACGTGCGTTCGTGCTGTAACGGCAATGAGAATGAAAAGCGCGTTCCTTTGCCAACCTCGCTGTACGCAATCCAAATATTACCGCCGTGTGCTTCAACAAATTGTTTACAGATTGCCAACCCTAGTCCTAAATGCGGCCCTTTTGAGCTGCCGTTGCCTCCGCTGTAGAACGATCGAAACACCTTGTCAAATTGTTCGGTCGGGATGCCGATACCGGTATCAGTGACGTGAATATGGATATATGGGTGCTGCAATTCGGCGCTGACAGTAATCTTCCCGCCGGCAGAGGTCGCTTTCGCTGCGTTTTCGATCAGATTCACTAAGACTTGGCTAATCCGTTCTTCATCAGCCATGATATCAGGCAACTGATCGGGCACATCCCACACCAATTCGAGATCACGCTCTTTGACCTGTTGTTGCTGCTGCATACAGGTGGCAATGATCAGATCAATCACATTGGCGCGCACCAGATTCAGCTTGAGCTGACCAGTTTCCGATCGGTTCAGGTCGATCAATTCGGCGATCCGTTTGGCGAGCCGGCGGGCGCTACTATCAACTTCTTGCAGAAATTCACGCTGGCGTTCATTGAGTTTCCCGACGCTATCACTCTCTTTCAACACGATTTTGAGGTAGCCTTGCAGCGTGTTGAGCGGGTTACGCAATTCGTGGGACACTTTGGCGATAAACTCGCGGCGCTGCTGTTCTTGCGCCTTCTGGCCGGTCATGTCATGCAACACCAGCACAGCAAGGGGCGTATCCGGCGAGGGGCTGACCAGCGTGCCGTGGATCTGATAATACTGCTTGTCATCACCCTCGCCATCATGCACTTCCCGGACGAGCGAATCGCCTGTCTGATGAAGATAGCGCGCGATGTTGGCCAATTGGGCGGCTAGTGTGCCATTGTGGGCCGCGCTTTGCGCCAAGGCCCGGCGCGCGATGGTATTGTCGAGATAGACTGTCCCCTGATCGTCGTAGACTATCAGGCCATCGGCCATCTCGTGCAACACCGTGCTGAGCATCGCCTGTTGCCGGCTCAACTGGACGTGCAGTTCGGCGTTGCGGATAGCGATCATCGCCTGAATGCTGAACGATGTCAGATGGCGTTCTTCGGCGAGCGAAAAAGCCTCTTCTTGGTGGCTGACCACGCTCAACGCGCCGCGCACATGGCTCGGTTGTTCCGGATCGAACAAGGGAACGCTGAGCGCAGCGCGAAATCCATAGCGGGCCAGCACTGCCCATTCTGGTCGCTGCTCGATCTCGTGACGGTCGAGCAAGATGGTGCGTTGGCTCGCAATGACGGCCTGCGCGAGGGTGCTTGCCCAATCGGTGGCATGGCGATCGGCGTGCAGGATGCGGTGTTCGAGATCAGTGCGCTGGATCAGGGTCAAAGCCGCATCATCGATCCGCTGTACGCCTAACATATAAGCCAGCGAGTCGAGAATTTGGCGCAACACATCATCAAGGCTCAGCGAGCTGCTAATCGCGCGCAAACTCTCGCCAAGCGCTTCCATCCGGCGCAACCGATCGCGCAAATCATTGTTCGATGCCTCAAGGCTGGCGACCTGTTGCTTCTGCTCGTGACGCAGGTGCTCGTAACGCGCGCGCCATTCGCGCGCAGCGAGGTTGCGCTGGTTGCCAAACAAGATCAGCGTTGCGATAATCACGGCACTGATGAGGAAGCTGCCAAATGCGGCGAGGTTGCTAAATATGCCAGAATTGGGCAGTGCCGTTATTGGGATATCAAGCGCGAACAACAGACCAACGCTCCCCGGTATCAGCGCTAACCACAATGAGTAGAAGCGATAGCGCCATGCGCGCAGCGCGCAGATCCCCTGAATAACAGTTATGGCAGGAGTTAAGGCGGCGGTGGCGATACACCAGCCGAGCGCAATGGCATCACTGATCGCGGCGACCATCAACAGCCGCCCGGTCAACAGAGTCGCGCGACGGATCCAGAACAGCAAACCGATATTCACGACCGCGTAGCCGATGAGAACCCAAAGAACCGGTGGCGGTAGGTCGAATTGGGTTAGCGCCCAACTCAACCCTAGTGCCGGCAACGGCACTAGGCGACGAATAATAGTTTGCAGTTGCTCGGTATTAGACCGCATGATGGCCAGTGAGATGTCATAGTTCACGGTTCAAACTTGTAGCCAAGGTTGCGTACCGTAATCACATGGCGGGGATGATCCGGATCCTCTTCTACTTTCGTGCGTAAGCGCCGGATGTACACAGCGACGAGGTTGCTCTCGCCTTCGTAGTCGTAGCCCCAGACTTTACTCAAGATTTGGGTCACATTCACAATGCGGCCAGCATTTTTCATCAAATAGTACAGCAGGCGAAATTCAAGCGGGGTCAATTCTACGACGCGACCATCAGTAAAAATGACTTTGTGTTCGACCGGATCAAGCGTAATATTGCCTTGGCTGAGGCGCGTTGACGTATTCAACATATCGGCGTTGCGCCGCCGCAAGACGGCCTCAACGCGGGCTAATAGCTCCGACGGCTCAAATGGTTTGACCAAGTAGTCATCGCCGCCGATTTGCAGCCCCGTCACCCGATCTTGCAGTTGTGATCGTGCCGAGAGAAAGATAATCGGCACATCGGAATTGCGCCTGATCTGCCGGCAGACTTCAAAGCCATCGATCTTGGGCATCATGATGTCGAGCAGGATCAGATCGGGATTGTGCTGCTCGATGACTTGCATAATACTGGTGGCGTCGTGCGCGCGGAGAACCCGGTAGCCAGCTTCCTCAAGCAGATACGAGGTTAATTTAGCGCTGGGAATGTCATCATCAACCACTAAAATATTCATGGAACGCTCCCCGTTTGATTTTGATGCGCACACCAATAGAGCTTGCATATTACAGCTTATTCATTGTACCACTTGCCGATTGCTTTTGGTAGCGTGGTCACATTAAGAACTTGTGTCTGCTCTCGTGCTGCCTTGGGAACGAGCTGGCCATGATCTAGGCCCAACAATATGTTACATCTGTAGCTGAGTGTGGCGAGATGCGCAGATATTCCAGATCATCAAATAGGGCATAGCACCTTTGGAACGCCTCTCCGTCGCTTGTGAACCCTCCGCTAGCTCCGTAGCTCGATGGGAGCGTGGTCTGCTGAATCCTCTTCGTTAGCCGCAGCGAGGACGTTTTGAGGACGCTTGATCGTTACCATGCAGATGGTCTCATTCTGATCGGTAGAGGCGTTGTTGTGGTCTCGTGTTCCTAGCTCAGAGGTGATCTCATCCCAAAAACTACTGATTCCCGGCTGGTGGTTGCTTGCCGATGCATCGAGCAGCACAACCAGCCGCGTTACCTCTGTCTGACACCGGGGTGATCAATCTGCATGCTCGATCCGGCTTGACCAGCCTTCTTCCGGCCAATTTCGCGGCGCCGCGGTGAAGCAGACATGCGCTGGCACCATCACGATAACTGCCCGGCTTTGCCGCCGGTGCGAAACCGCTCGCGTTGGGTGCGATTACGCCGCCAACATTGAATCGAGCGGTATGGGTTCTCTTGGCATATTTTTGCCGGTGCGTTTCCTAGTCCGGGATGCTGTTCCATTCCACACGTTTGCGGAGGTCATTATGAAACGGTTGCGTTGGGCCGGTGCGCTTCTGCTGATAGTGATGCTGTTTGCGCGGCAGCACGTTCAACCTGTATACGCGGCAGGGTATGTGGTCAATGCGCTGGAGGATAACACGACGAACGATACCTTCTGCACGCTGCGCGAAGCGATTCTAGCGGCGAACAATACCCCTGCCAATGTCAATTGCGGCGCCGGGAGCGCCAGTAATGACACTATCACCTTCAGCGTGAGCGGGACGATCACGCTCGGTGCGCCGCTACCGGCTATTGTGGCAGGGCAGGGAGCGCTGACGATCAACGGCGGCGGAAATATCACCATCAGCGGCAATAATGCGGTGCAGGTGATGATTGTGGACAACGGCGCCAATCTCACCCTGCGCAACCTGACGATTGCAAAAGCGAATGTCGCATCTAGTGGCGGAGGCGTTGCCAGCTCTGGAACGTTGACCGTGAACAACGTCACCTTTTCGGATAATAGCGCGTCGAGTGGCGGCGGCATCGCCAATTTCCTCGGCGGTACGCTAATGGTCACCGATAGCGTCTTCTTTGGCAACAGCGCGTTAGGTGGCGGCGGCATCTCCAACGGTGGTATCCTGACCATCAGTAACAGTACGTTTGAGAGCAATAGTTCAATCTCGGACTATGGCGGCGGCATTCATAATAACCTTAGCGGCACGCTCACGATTACGAACAGCCTGTTTTTGAGCAACAGCGCCGCGACGACTGGCGGCGGCATTTCCAGCAGCGGCACGCTGACGGTCACGCACAGCACGTTCACGAGCAACAACGCTGGCTCCTCAGGCGGCGGTATCATCAGTTTTGGCACGTTAACGGTGAATCACAGCGCCTTCGTTGGCAACGAAGCTGCCATTGCCAGCGGCGGCGGCATTTCCAGCAGCGGCACGCTGACGGTCGCCAACAGCACCTTCTCCGCCAATCGTGCTGGTATCAATGGTGGCGGCATTGATTCCAGCAGTTCTGGCACGCTGACGGTCGCCAACAGCACCTTCTCCGACAATAGCGCCCCGAATGGCGGCGGTATCTTCATTGCGAGCGGTAGCGCGACGCTCAAGAACACGATCATCGCCAACAGCGCCAGCGGCAGCGATTGCATCGGTGTGCTGAGCGGTGTGAACAACAATAATCTCATCGAAAGCAATGCTAGCGCCTGCGGCTTGACCAACGGCGTGAACGGCAACATTATCGGCCAAGACCCCAACCTCGGCACGCTCATTGGCTTGCCGGCCTATTTCCCGCTCAACGCGGGTAGTCCGGCGATCGACGCTGGCCACAATGCCACTTGCGCCGCCGCGCCGGTCAACAATCAGTCGCAAAACGGCGTCCCGCGTCCGCAAGACGGCGACGGGAACAGCACCGCGGTTTGCGACATCGGCGCGTATGAGTTGACCCTTCAACCCGCCAGTTATGTCGTCAATACGCTGAACGACAACACTACCGCCGGCGATGGCTTGTGCGCGCTGCGTGAAGCGATCTTAGCAGCCAACAACGATCCCGCCTACAACAGTTCCAGCGGATGCGGCCCTGCCAGCAGCCTTGCCGACACCATCACCTTCAGCGTGAGCGGGACGATCACGCTCACCGCGATGCTGCCAAACATTGTCAGTGGTCAGGGAGCGCTGACGATCAACGGCGGCGGGAATATCACCATCAGCGGCAATAACGCAGTGCGGGTGATGCAGGTGAATAGCGGCGCCGACCTTACACTGCGCAAACTGACGATTACTAACGGGAACATCATTGGCGGCGACGGCGCTGGCGTCGCCAACTTCGGCGCGCTTTTCGTTGATGGCGTTACCTTGCGGAATGGCAACGCTGCCGCTGGCGGCGGCATTGCTAATTTTACTGGCGGTACGTTGTTGGTGAGCGATAGCGCCTTCTCTGGCAATAGCGCCGTGAACGGCGGCGGCGGCATTGCCAACTATGGCGGGGCCACCTTGTCGGTTGCCAATACTACCTTCTCTGCCAACACCACCAGCGGCGCTAGCGGCGGCGGCGGCATCTGGAACAATGGCACGTTGACGGTGAATAACAGCACCTTTGCCGGCAATAGCTCCAGCAACGCTGGGTCTGGCGGCGGCATCCGGATCAACGGCGGCAACGCAACACTGCGGAACACGATTATTGCCAATAGCGCGAGCGGCGGTGATTGCGTGGGTACGCTGACCGGCGCTAACAACAATCTTATCGAAGACAATGCCAACGCCTGCGGTCTAACCCACGGCGCGAACGGCAATATCGTCGGGCAGGATCCGCAACTCGGTACGCTGACCGGCTCGCCGGCCTACTTCCCGCTCACGGCGGTCAGTCCAGCGTTCAACGCGGGTGATAACGGCACCTGCGCTGCTACCGACCAGCGCGGCTTGTTCCGTCCGCAAGGCGGTCGGTGTGACATCGGCGCATTCGAGCTGAGTGTCGTGTTGGTGCCGTTGGTGACGCGCTAATTGATGGTGTAGGGCCGGTCTCAGACTTACTCGCAGGTCTGAAACCGGCCCATTCCTTGTGGGTTGATGTGGGTAGACCATGTAGTCGATTGCAACCATTGATCGCTGTGCGATGCCTTACCGCCCGGTGCTGCGCTCCCCTCTCCCGCGCCAGTGGGAGAGGGGCTAGGGGTGAGAGCCGCCCCTCCCCCAGCGGGGAAGGGGGCCGAGGGAGGGGCGTTAACGCAAAGACGCAAAGCGAGCGAAGGCGCAGAGATTCTTAACGCAAAGGCGCAAAGCACGCCAAGATCGCAAAGGTTTTTTTGGGGATGGTGATTATCCCCCTTCCCCCAGCGGGGGAGGGGGCCGGGAGTGGGGGCCATACCACCAGTTCGCGACGAGCATGGGGATGGCGCCAATTGCTGCCGGCACGCTGGCGAACGTCGCTACTGGCGGTGTTGGCCAAGTTGATGCGAATGGCGCTAGGTTGAACGCAATGCCAGCAACAATCCTTGCACCGCCAACACGGTGACGGTGCATCCGTAGATCAGTCGCGAACGTGGGGCGACGCCTTGCGTCGCCCCACGCTGATGATTTACACCGACAGCGCCCGTTCGCGCATCCGGCGCCGGGCCGGCAATACTGCCGGACGTACCGGTTGGCGGAACGGCAGCGTCAGCGGCAGGGCGGTTGGTTGTGGCCGGTAGCCCAACAAGCGCATAATGGTGGCCTGATCTTGCTGGGGCGTGATCCGTGAGCTGAGCCGTCCGTCGCGCTCTTCGACGATAAACCGGGCCGCTTCGGGGGTCAGGCAGTGGTGCGCGCCGCCGCGCCCCGCAATCATCTGCTGGTAGGCGCCAATGCCGAAGATGGCCAGTACAAGACCGCCTTCCGTAGCCGGCAGCCACAACGGCGCCTGTTCGGGTCGCGGATAGATGTCGTCGCTGTCACAGGTGCGGCGCCCGGCCAGCCGCACCGGGCGCACCGGCTTGTCCCAATCGGTCAGCGGCAAGATCACAAACTCCTGCCCGCTTACAAAGAGAGTGTCGGGCAACATGACCATCATTGAGCCATTGACTAGATACCAATCGGGTTGGCCGGCGTGTCCCTCCTTGACTGACCCGACCTCAACTAGGTAAGCGCTATGGGTGGCGACAGTGTAGCGGCCAAACTCGCCGATCAGTTCCGGTGCCGGCACGCCATACTCAGCGCAAAGGTCGCGGATCGTCGCCATCAGCCGGCTCAGGAAACGCTGATAATCAAACGTGAAGGTCAACTGGTAGCCAGAGGTGGGCATACCGCCGCCGAAGTTGAAGTAGCGCAGGGTCGGCACCCGCTGGCGCAGGCGGCAGTAGTTCTCGATCGACGCGCGCAGGGTTGTGAGGAAGTGGGCTTCGTCTTCGATCTGGCTGCCGATCATCGCGTGGTACAGCACCAGCGTATGGTGGCTATTGGCAATCAGTTCCGCTGCCTGCTCAATCTCGGCAGTGGTCAAGCCAAAGCGGTCGTTGCCGGGATGGCGGCCATCGCGGTTGCCGGCAGCACGCTCGCGCACGCCAAACTGGATTGGCGCCGGGGTGTTGATCAGATCGTGCAGCTCATCGAGATCATCGAGCACCGGGATCACTGTCTCGCACCCGTCAAGGCGAAAATTGCGGATCGCATCGCGGTAGGCCGGCTCTTTCGAGCCATTGCAGCAGATCAGCCGGTCTGCCGGCAGAATGCCTTGCCGCCAGAGACCATGGGCAATGATCAGGTCTGCCGTCGCCGAGGTTTCGTAGTGCGCGCCGGCGGCCAGCGCCGTCTGCACCGCTTCGGCGGCGAAATTGGCTTTAGTGGCGTAGGCGTAGTGGAACGCGGCTGGGTATTCGGTCGCGGCGCGCGCTTGCTCGGCCCAGCCGATCATGCGTTGCACTTGGGCGGTAATTTGGGGTGTATAAACCACTTCAAGCGGTGCGCCATGCTGGCGCGCCAGCCGGTTTAAGTTGAGACGATCGCCGAAGTAGAGCTCACCGTCGTAGCGGCTCACGAAATCGGTCAGGCGGCCCTCACCGGCAAAGCCGGTCTGCTGTGCAATCAGGTCGGCAAAGGTTAGCGTCTTCAACTTACCACATTCCTCCGCAATACGAGGCGGGTATGACCCGCAGAGCGAAAACAAGGCAAGACGAGACCTGCCCCGCGTATAGCGGGCCAGATCATAGGCGTGCAACGGCTAGCGCCAACCGATCACGATCGGCGCTGGCGCAGCCATGGAATCAGCGATTCAGCGTTAGGGAAAGAAAAATGGCCCTGCACCTGATGCAGTGGCCGGAGAAGCGAGAACGCGCAGCGTCACTCGCGCGGCGAGCAGGCAAGGCCTACCGGCGCACGGCTTGCAGGTGTGCAGTTTGGGAAGCGCTGAATCGCGCGTATGTTGTATGCGCCGTCCATACTGCCTCACACTAGCCCACCCGACGCCGTCTTCCATACGAGGCGACGTTCGTCACCGTGACGACGATTTCCGCTCGGCGTTCGGTGTTGCGTGTTACGTGTGCCGGGTGCCTTCCCAGACGCGAAACCCGTAACCCGAACGTAACGGGGGGCGCGAATGACTCGGTCGATTGGCTCAACCGGATGCGCATTATACAACCGATGGGGGTAGGAGTCAATAGGTGATCGGGGGAGTTGGGCGCGGAATTTCATGTCATTGCTCGTCCTCGTCACCGCAGATAGCCCAGCAATTTTTGGCGTGAGAGCGTGAGGGGTGTACCCGCTGTCATTGCGAGGGGGCGCAGCTCCCGAAGCAATCTTCGGCGCGAGCGGGAACGACCAGCCGGCAATGGTTGCGTTCGGGCAGCGAGCGCTCCCGGGCGCGCGGGGGATTGCTTCGCCTCGCTCCGCTCGGCTCGCAATGACAGGCTGTAAGTGGGGGTATTGTCCTGCCCCTAGCCCTCTCCCGAAGGAGGAGGGAGCAGCCAGCGCCCCTCCCCCAGCGGGGAGGGGTTGGGGGTGGGGGCCATCCGAACGCTCGGTTCGCAATGCGGTAAACTTCCTCTGCGCCGTTGTCTTAGCCCTCACCTCCCGGCCTCCTCTCCCACCTGACGGCGGGAGAGGAGGAGCCGCTAGATGGCGGGCAAGGCATTGCGGCAGCGGAACACCGTAGCGCCCCTCTCCTGCGCAGCGGGAGAGGGGTAGGGGGTGAGGGTAAACCGGCGCTTCCCCAAGCCACGAACCACGGTGGAGGACGTACCCGCTGTCATTGCGAGGGAGTGGCGGCCCCCAGCCGCGCTGGGGCCGCCCGACCGAAGCAATCTCCCGCTTTGGCGCAGATGATGCCTCAAAGCTGCTGCACCCGGGCGCGGGGGGGGGAAGGCTGCGCTGATCACGGTGATGAGGTAGGGTGCGGGTGCTGCTCCCGGGCGCGCGGGGGATTGCTTCGCCTCGCTCCGTTCGGCTCGCAATGATAGGCTGTAAGTGGGGGTATTGTCCTGCCCCTAGCCCTCCCCCGAAGGAGGAGGGAGTAGCCAACGCCCCCTCCCCCAGCGGGAAGGGGGTTGGGGGTGGGGGCCATCCGATCGATCGGCTCGCAATGACATAGTGGCTCTGCCCGAAAAACCTCTGCGCCCGCTGCGGTCTTTGCGTCTTTGCGTTAGTAGTCTCTGCGTCTTGGCTTGCTTGGCAGCTTGGCGTTGATTCCCTCACCCCCGGCCCCCACTCCCACCTGACGGCGGGAGAGGGGGAGCCGCTGGGTGATGGGCAAGGCTGACCTTACTTGACCATCTTGCCGTCTTCGGCTATCCTGCGCATGCTATGCGTCGTTTGTTACTGTTGGTCATTGTTGTCGTCAGCGCATGTGCGGCTCCGCCCCCGCCGCCGGCCACCTCTACCCCGCTGCCGGCGACGCCGGCGGTGAGCGGGCAGATCACCGCTACCGCCACAGTACCGGCGACACCGGCGACGCCGGCGCCGAGCGCAACGCCGGTTGTTCCTCCGTCCGCAGTTCCTACCGCAACCCCAGCGCCTGCCGTCCATCCCCTCTTCGACCCGCAACGCCTGAGTTACGACCATCACTTCAGCGGCCCCGAAATTCAAGCCTTTCTCGAAGCGCGTAACAGTCCGCTTGCCACAATGCGGGTGGTCATTGGCGGACACAGCCATTCCTTTACCGATGTGCTGGTCTCGCTTAGCCATCTCTACAGTGTTAGCCCGCGCTTGTTGCTCAGCTTGATGGAGTTGCAAAGCGGGGTACTGAGCGCGTCCGCGCCGAGCAGCGAGCAATTGGCATGGGCGGCTGGGTTTCGCGGCGAGAATGGCAACCGGCGCGGCGTGTTTAACCAGTTGCGCTGGCTAACCCGCAAGCTGCGCGCGGCGATGCGCGATTACGCTTTGCTAGGGCCTGATGCCCTGCCGCCGCTAACCTTCGCCGACGGATCGCAAGCGGCGGCTCCGACTGATCTCAGCCACTATGTATTGAGCCGCGCCCTTGCCTCGACGACAACGCTGGGCCGGCTTGACTCGTTACTCTGGGCCGTTGCCCCTACCTATCAGCGCCTGTTTGACCTCGATCCGCGCCTTGAACCGATCGACTGGCCGGCGCCGTCTGAACCGTTCCTCACCCGTCCTACCGAACGGAATATGCCGGTCACATCGTTTTTCGATCACGACGCGCCGTTTTTGCGCGAGAACGGTTCAGTACATACCTTCTGGGGGCGAGCCGAAACTGATCGCTTGTTCGCTTATGATGGCCATACTGGTTGGGATTATGCCATGGGACCGCCCGACCGGGTGCTGGCCGCCGCTCCGGGCCGGGTGGTCTTTGCCGGTTTTTCTGACGATGGCTGCTCCACGCCGGCAGGTGCGGTAATTATTGACCACGGCAACGGTTATCGCACCCTTTACTGGCATCTAGCCCGCGTCAGCGTGACTGCGGGTGAAACGGTTGGCCGCGGCGCGGTGATTGGAATCGCTGGCGATACTGGTTGCGCGCGTGGCGCGCACCTCCATTTGCAGGTGCAATATCTGGGGCGCGATGTCGATCCGTATGGCTGGTGCGGCGCCGATCCCGATCCGTGGGCGGCTAATCCGGTCGGCCAGCGCAGTGTTTGGTTGTGGGCCGATATGCCCTCGCCATGTGCGTCGCCGCCTCCCGGTGTGATAGTGGTTGACGATACTGATCCGGGTTTTCGCGTGAGCGGCGAATGGCAAGCGCTCGCGATAGGATACGCTGGCGGCTCCCGGTTTGCCCCGTCGCAACTGGCCGCTAGCGCAGCCCGTCCATGGCGCTTTAGCGATTTCGCTGCGCCACAGGTCGCGATTTGGCAGCCTGCATTGCCGGCTGCCGGCGCCTATCGGGTGCTGGCGTATGTTCCGTTTGCGCTCAACGGCTACGATGATTCCCGCGAGGCCCGCTTCTTGATCCGCCACCGCGATGGTGAAACGGTCGTGACGGTTGATCTGGAAGCCGAGCGCAACTGGTGGGCCGATCTAGGGGTGTATGTGTTCGATCCGGCAGCGGCGCCGCTAGTAGCAACCGGTACGCTCGCCGGCGATCGGCGACGGGGCATCTGGGCCGACGCGATCGCCTTCGTGCCGGTTTCCGATCCTACGACGCGCTAAACAGTAGATCGCGCTGATTGAAGGCGTAGCGGGCCAAGCCAAGAAACGCCAGCAGCAACGAGCATTGGGCAAGCAGATTTGACCACGCCGCCATCTGCGCGAAAGCCCGGCTGATGCTCAACTGATACCCGTAAAAGACCGGCACTAATGGCCCGCTCAGGAGCGTCTGAATGGCGCGCAGCACATCAACCAGCAAGGGGTTGATCTCGGCGATCTGGTTGATGACTGGCCCGCCGATCACGTTGCTCGAGAGGGCAATGGCGATCAAAGCGAGCACGAAGAGCCGCCAGCCGGTTCCGAGTACGAGCGGCGAGAGCAAGAACGTGAGCGCCGCGACCAGTCCAACGTTCAGGATGAGCGGTAGTGTCGCTAGGAGCCAGCCGGCCAGATCGAGATCGGTAGCGCGATTGATCAGGGCCACTAAGAGGCAGAGTGTCCCATAGATCGCCAGCACAACGGTGACGGCGGCGAAGAATAACCCGATCAGATACGCTCCCCGGCTGACATTATGCGCCAAGACGATGTACCCCTGTGGCCGGTCGCCAAGGCTGATCATATAGCTGGTGGTGACAATCGCCATCGCCGGGCTAAACAGACCGAGCACCGTAAAGAGATAACCAGCGCTCATCGGGGTTCCGGTCGGGCGCAACAAGACGACATAGCAGGTGACTGCGGCTGCTACCTCTAGCAACACACGTCCTGATCGCAGATATTCTAGCAATGTAAACCCGGCGAGCCGGACAGCTTGCTCGATCGATCGCGTCATTGTTTGCCATCCCTCTGGTTAGGCGGATTGGTACTACTGCGCTGCAACAGGCGCTTCAACATCGGGTCGATATCGTCAGTTGGCGGCGAGGGCAACGTTTCGCGCCACATCACGCGGAGGGGTGTCGTGTTGCTAACCAGCAAATTATCGACTGGCTCGCCGCGCACGGTGCGCAGATAGATCTGGGCTAACCGGCTCATTTGCGGTTCGAGAGCGTGAATCAGCACGTTGGCTTCGATCAAGGTTTGTAATACTTTGGCCTGCAACTCAGGCGTATGCGGACTGAGCAACACCGCCTGCTCGGTGCATTGCACTTCGCGCCCGATCATTTCCAGCCGCTGGCGCAACGGTAGATCGAGCGGCCCGGTTTGCACGATGATGCTGCTGGCGGATTGCCGTACCTCGGCGACGTTGAGTTCGAGCGCGATCTTGCCATCGGTCAAGATGCCGACGCGGTCGCAGAGATATTCTACCTCGGCCAACCGGTGGGTGCAGAGCAAAACGGTGTGGCCGCGCTGGCGCACGCCATTGAGCAAGGTCAGCAATTCTTGCTGGCCGTCGAGATCAAGCCCGCTGGTCGGTTCATCAATCAGCAACAGATCGGGATCGGTCAAGAGTGCTTGGGCGATGCCGAAACGCTGGAGCATGCCCTTGGAAAAGGTGCGCAGGTGGCGATCGGCAACGGTGGCGAGTCCAGTCAATTCGAGCAGTTCGTCAATGCGTTGGCGCAACTGGGTGGCCGGCATCCCATCGAAGCGACCGAGGAAGGTGAGATATTCGCGCGGGGTGTAGTAGCTGTGGTAGCGCTGGCGTTCGGGCACATAGCCGATCAGTCGGCGTTGCGCTTCGAGATTGGCGCTGCCGAGCACGCGGATGCGCCCGCTATCCGGGTACAAGAAACCGAGCAGCAGATGGATGAGCGTGGATTTGCCGGCCCCGTTTGGCCCTAACAGACCGTACACTTCACCGGCGACGACACGCAGATTGACACCGCGCAATACCGAGACATGACCGTAACGTTTCGTAAGACCTTCGACGACAATGACATCGGTCATGATTCCGAACTCCGCTGCCGATGGCTGCAATGCGCTATATATCTTACATTATGCGTCAACGTATGCACTATTGCTGAACATGACGGTAGTATCAGCCGCTGCGCTCTCTCGTCTCGTTGCGAGAATGGCCGGTTTGTTGGGAAGAGCGCCGGTTGCACCGTGCCGGGATAGGATCACGCCGCAGATAGCGGCAAGCATTTAGGCGCTTTGCCCTAATCCTAGCACTGCTACGGCCAATACCGCCAAACTCCCGGCCCAGATGAGCGTCGTGCGGAGCGCCGCTGGCACGCTCAAGCGCGGCAACCGGCCTTGCAACCATTGGAGCGCAAGGGTTGTGATGACGCTGCCGCCAATGATGATCAACAGTTCGGCCCACGGCGGCAGCAATTCGCGCGGTAAGCCTGCCATCCAAACGACGGTCATCAGCGCTGCCGCCACCGTATCGCGCGCGAAGGTCAAGGCTGCTGCCGGACGCGCCGGCAATCCTGCGGTGATCCCTTTCGGCCCTAGCGACGGTTCTGGCCCGAATGGCCCCCAGTTGATCGCCGCTGGAAGGCTGAACAGACCGGCCAGCCAGACGAGCAGGTGACCGCTGAGCGTCCAGCCGTTCAAACCGCCTGTGCTGCTCAGGCTGATGGCAGCGACACTCCATACGATGGCCCGTCCCGCCACGCCGATTTGGGCCTCGCGCACGGCGGCGCGCACAAGGTGAGGCGCGCCAGACGATAATGCCGGCCAGAGGGGGAGCCACGCCGCCGCTTCTAACAATACCCAAGCCCCTAACCAGCCAAACGGCAGTGGCGCCGGATGCCATGGCCACGGCAAACTGGCCAGACCGCCGGCAACTAATTCCAACGAGGCCAGCGCCAGCCAGCCAATCCATTCCGTGGTCAGGAGCAAGCTGCCATTGGCCGGCAATTGGCGGGTGGTGATCAACCGGTAGCCGATGCCGAGCCCGATAGCTAATACGCCTCCCGGATAGATGATCAGTGCTATCAATCCGGCTATGAGCATGAAAGTTGTCGCTTCCTTTCTCTGCTTAGCTAGACAGCTTGCAGCGCAGCCAGACTGCGCACTGCCGCTTCGATCGTTGGCAGCAGCACATTCGGAAAGAGGCCGATCGCCAACATCACGGCCAGCAAGATACTGATGAGGGCAACGCTGCTCAACGGTTCGCTGGCTGGCTGGGGCGGAGGCAGGCGATTCAGTTCGGTTTCGCCAAGCAGCGGCGGTTCCTCAGCTAAAGGAATGTCGCGCGAACCAATCAGATACTGCACCGCCAATTGCACCAGTGTCAGTCCCGCTAAGGCCATTGCCGCCAGCACGATCAGCAATTCGCCCCAATGGTTCGCTGCGGCTGCTTGTAATACTAATAAAGAGCTGGTTCCACCCGGAAACGGCAACCAACCGATCAAGGCTAACCCGCCGCCTAATACGCCAGCGCCTGCCACTGGCCGGTGCCAGAAGAGGTCGTTCCGGGATTCTGCGGTCAGGCGCTCGTTAGGATGTTCGAGCAGGGCCAGACTGATCAAAACGGTGGTCACGGCTAACGCCAGATTGATCACGCCCACCAGCGCGCTGCTCAGACCGGCTAATGACAGCGAGGCGAATCCATAGAATATGATACCGCAATTGCTGGCGATGAGATAGGCAATGCGCTGGCGCAGTGTGATCGCGGTCAACGCCAGTGCGCCGGCCAAGACGGCGCTGATCGCCGCCCCGATGCGCAGCACATTGAGCGCTTGCCCGCCCTCGAAGAGCAGTGTCGGAAAACTTTGCAGCGTTAGCAAAAACACGAGCAAACTAGCCGGCGCTGGTAGGGCGATGATGAGGATGGCCGCCAGCGATCCGGCGTACGATATCAGATCGACCAGCCACGAGTGGAATGGAGTCAGTGCCATGCGCAACGCAAATCCGGCAGCCAGCAAGGCTAAGATAAACCGGGCCGGCGAAATGCGCCCCGGCAGTTCACCCGGACGAAAGATATCGGTGAGGACGTAGGCAATGTAAAGCAAGATGCCGGCAACAACCATCAAGACCAGATACTTCAATGCGGTTGCCAGCGTCTGCCGGCTGACCAAAACCCCGGCCCCGGCGGGCAGATCGACGATTGCCAGCACGGTGGTGAGGCCGATGGCCACCAGCACCAAGGCGGTCACGAACGAGTCTTGCATCACCAGTAGCGCGACCATCTGGCCAACGGTGAGCAAGCCGATAGCGCTGAAGTTTTCGCCGTGTGGCACAATGAGCGCCGCGGTCAGGGTGGCGATTGCTATGCCGAGAAACAGAAAGAGAAAGATTTGGTTGAGCGGACTGAGGAGTAACGTCACCCCTAAGACCCGCACCGGATCATCAACCCGGACTTGCACAGCGAGCAGCAATTCAACGATCAGCGTCCCGATGCTCAGAGCAATGGCAGTGCGGGGCAACCGGCGCAACAGAAAGGCGCTGAAGGCCATACTAAGCGGAAAAAAGATGAGGAGCAGGTACAGCATGGTTATCCGCGGTAGAGTTCGCCGATCGCGAGCGTTTTCAATCGCCCATAGACAAGCCCAGCGAGGTAGGCGATAGCCAAGGCGAGCAAGATTTGGACAACGCTGAGCAACAGCAGCGGCATGATCTTTAAGCCGCTCGCCGCCGGCGCGCTTATGACCGCACTGTACAATAGGTCAATCCCGCTGGTGCAGAGAAGCATGCCCAAGCCGATTTTCAATACATCGTTGGCCGTGGCCATCGCGAGCACTCCACTGAGCGCGAGCCAGTACCATGCGAAATCGAGACTGGGATTGGGCGCAATCGGGTAGATGATCGGCAGGACGATGCTGGCGACCAAGGCGGCGACTCCCGACCAAAATGGAAAGACATAATCCACCAGCCGCAGCGTTTCGGCGGAGCGTTGGCGAGCTGCGGCGCGCAAGGCTCGGCGGAGCTCGGCTTGCCCAAACTCATCGAGGTCTTCGAGGCCATAATCGCGCGAGAACGTCAGCGCCGTGACCGCGAGAATGAGCGTGGTGCAGACGCCGGTAATGAGTTTGATCAAGGCCAGCGAACTGATCCCTGCTTGGCCGAGATCGGGTCGCACGAAGGGTTGTTCGTTCAGCAAACCAGCCAGCGCCCCATAGTTCAGCAGCAACAAGGCAACCGCCAGCCGCCAGTCGCGCGACAGCAAGATGCCGCCTGCTGAGATGCCGAGCAGTATGATCCAGATATCCAACGTCATAGGCCGTCATTCCTTGCCAAGGCGACGTTCATTGCGCCATCAAGATGAGGATGGCCAGCAGCGCGACGATCACGCCAAAGAGATAGTAGCGTTGCTCGAAGATAATCATGCCGGTATGTAACACGCTCGCTACTCGATCGATCCCGCGCCCCAGCACGATCAGCGCGGTGCGTGCATCGGCGGCCTCAGCCAGCCCGCGTAACCCATCACCCATCCCCTGCCATGTAGGGATAATGGCATTGCTGGTGTTGCGCGGCGGGTCGAACGGCTGAGATCGTCGCGCTAATAGCCACCCGCCAAGGCCGCTGATCACGGCGAAGCCAATCAACGGCCACGCAATTGGGTCGGCGGGCAGCACTGGCGGGGCAAACGGCGACCAGCTCAACCACAGCGGCCATGCCAACCATGGGATCAGGCCGGCCAATACCAGCGGCGCCAGCGCCAAGCCTCCAAGGATGCCTTCCGGCCAATGTTCGCGTGTCGTTGTCTGGCCATGCCAGCACCGGATCACGAGCGGCAACCCGGCTGCCAGACCGATCAGGGCAGCAGCGATGAGCGGCGCAATAGCCCAAACCAGCCGGGTGGCGAGCGCTTCGATCAGCCAGCGCCATCCCCAAAAGCTCCATCCGAGCGGGAGGCCGGTGGCAGTGGCGGTGGCGAGGAGCCAGAGGACGCCGCTCACAGGTAACGCCACCTGCGCCGCTGATCCATCAAGCGCATCGTTGCTCTGGCGTTGGATCATAGCTGCGACCACGATCCCGCCAGCAATGGCATGGAGCTGCACGGCCAGTACGAGCGCCGGTGCAGCTAAGCCGGCCAGTGGATCGTTGATCGCTGCCGCGCACACGACCACCCCGGCTTGCAGTGCGCCCTGCCACAATACCACCTCACGTCCATTCGCCGCGCGGAGTGCGCCGGCTGCGGCGCCGAGTGCGCCAATGGCGCCGGCGGCAGCTAACACCTGCCCTGCCAGCGCCGGTAATGGCGGTAATTGCGGCATGACCCGCACAATGAAGCCCAACCCAATCGTTGGCAACACCAGTCCCGCGATGAGCGCGCCAACCAGCGCTGGCGCATGGGCAAAGCTTAGGCGTGTGCCGGCGAATGGCGGCGCTCCGGCTATGGCCAGTGCGCCGATCAACGCGAAGAGCACCGGCGCGGTTGCCGGCGTTGTATCAGGGGGCAGCAACGCCATTATCGCAATGAGACCGCTCACGGCTACGACAGCGACTGCGCCAGCAATGAGGTGCGGGGGAAGTCGCCCCGGCGCCGGCGTCACACCGCTAGCGAGCAATGCGCCGTGGGCGGCTAGCGCAGCTAGCGCCCAACTGAGTGGGGTCAACACGCTGAGCGGCGGTATCGTCAAACTGAGCAGCGCAGCGGCAAGTGCTAATGCGAGCCAGCCAAACAGGACGCCAAAACCTTTAGTGCCGGGGTGAACCGCCAGCGCCAGCGCGAGCAGACCGATAGTTCCGCCGAACAATAGCCCCCCGGCCAGCGCGCGTTCGCTAAGCGCGACTGGCGCCGGCAAGACTACTGCAATCGCGCCGATGCTGTACAGTGGCGTCGCCGCTGCCGGTTCAAGCGGGTCGATGATAACCCCCGCCAAGGCTAGCCCGCTGGCTAGCGTAGTGAGCAACGCTAGGCGCCGGGTAATGCCAGCGCGGCTGAGCAGAAAGCAAGCGGCAGCAACCGCCAGTAAGCTTATCAATCCGGCAGTAACACCCATGAAGCGTCGCTATCCTCCCCATAATTGAAGAAGCGTTATTCGCGACCAATGAGATAGGTCGCTGCCTGCCAACATGCCGTACATGGATCGGTTGAGATGGCGATCAAGAGCGCATCGTCAACCGCGGCGCGTTGCAGGAGTGAACGCGCCAGCAAGCGATCAAGCTGCGGCGCAATCCCGATCTGTACCTCGGTGAGGCGCTGGCCGTCGCTGCGCACAGTATACCGCAGCGGGCCGCGCGGCGCTTCGACCGTTGCGGTTGCTTCGCCTGCCCGCAACTGGATCGGCTCTTGCGTGACGCCAATCGGGAGATTGTGCAACCAGCGCGCCGCTACGCGCAACGCTTCAATCGCTTCCAACAACAAGACGACCACCCGCGCATACACATCGCCACCTTCTTCCACCACGCGCGCCGGGGCAAGGACGGTATACCCGGCGTATGGCGCATCGATGCGCAAATCGGTGGGTATGCCGCTGGCGCGCGCTAAGGGGCCGGCCAGCCCAAACTGTTTGGCGGCGGCAGTGTTCAAGACACCGATATCAACCATACGCGCCAAGAGCGTTCGGCGCGGGATCGTCTGCTCGGCCATAGCGATCATCGCTGGCAACAGTTCGTTGATCGCTTGTTCGGCGCTGGCTAAGGCGGCCTCATCTAGCGCTTCCGCTAATCCGCCCGGTCGAATCACCGCGGCTTCATAGTGACCGCATAGGTTGAGCAAGATCGAGCGGATCCGGCTTTCGAGCTGGCTCAGCCGCGCGACATCACGTAAGCCCAAGGCGGTGGCCAACGCGGCTAGCGTATTGATATGCGATGAAGCGCGTTCCAGTTCCGCCAAGACGGCGCGGATGGCTTGCGCCCGCAGCGGCGGGGTCGCTTCGCTCAGCGCCTCAATGGCCAAGCTTAACGCTAAGGTATGCGCAACGCTGCAATAGGGGCAGATCTGCGCAGCCGCTCGCATCGCGCTCTCAATCCCGCTCTGCGTGAGCCGGCGAGCATACGCCCCGTCGCCGATCATTGGCCGGTATTCGACATCAATAATATATTCGCCCTCTATCGTCAGCGTGACGTGCTCGCTATGCCACGCGCCTGCAACCGGTTGGAGCGCCAGTTGGTACTTCAATCCGCCTCTCCTCTCTGTCGCGGCGCATTATACCACGCTCCCTTCAACCAGTGCAGCGGTGGCTATCCACCACTGATCCACCTGTTGATCCACCCGTAGGTTGTTGGGTTATACGATGGATGATGGTACGGTAGAGATGCGTCGAGCTGACCTCCGGCGCCACGCTCAACACCTGAAGCATGTCAGCGCTAGCGGAAGTTCAGGTGCTTTTGGAGTATGTTTAGCGAGGAGGAGTTACAATGTTCTTCTGTTTTGATCATATCTATCGCCTGAAAGCCGAAAATGTGGCGATCACATATCAACGTGAAAGCGAAAATCCTGTGAAGTATCGTTTGGTGGTGGCAAATCAAATTCTCTATATTATCTTTGATGGCGGCAAGCGTTGGCGTGGCCATGTTGTACGCCCTTTCGATGGGCTAGAAGCTTCGTTTAGCAGCCGTACTTGCCTAGAACATGTCATCGAGGGATTGATCGGCCGGCGGGGGTGGCCGCAGTATCGCCAGCAGGTGGTAGCGCTGCTTGACCAGTTTCAAGTCTGAAACGGGTGCCAACAGTTCGCTGTGAGATGATGTTGCATGAGCGACAGCCGAGCCGGCTGTCGCTGCTGTTTTCGGGGTACCGTATCGCAAGGCTGGTTTTAGGCCGGTTCGCGTTCGTCGCCGATCCGGATGCGCGGATCGAGCAGCGCGTAGATCAGATCGGCGGCGAGATTGGCGATGGCAAAGATGATGACAGTCATCATCGCAACCGCTTGCAGCAAGAGCAGATCGCGCCGGTCAATGGCGAAGGTCAGCAGCCGGCCAATTCCCGGATAGTTGTAGACGTTCTCAACCACGATCAACCCGCTGATCAGCCAGCCGAGGCTGATGGCGATGACCGTGATGGCGGGTGATAGCGCGTTGCGCAAGACGTGCCGGCGGAGAATGGCGAGTGGCGATAAGCCCTTGAGGGTGGCGGTGCGGACATACTCTTGGCTGAGTTCGGTGATCACGCCGGTGCGGGTGAGGCGCGCGATATACGCGAGCAAGACGAGCGTAGCGGTGATGGCTGGCAAGGCTAATTGGGGCGCGATCTCGATCAGGGTGGCGTCGGGCCGGATTGAGGAGTTGGCCGGCAGCCAGCGCAACCGAAAGGCGAAGAGGTCGATTAGCAGTAAGCCGGTGACGAATTCAGGCAAGCCAGTGACTGAGAGGAGGCTGACGTTAATGACGGTGTCGTCGGGTTTGCCGGCCCGCCATCCCATCCATACGCCAAGGCCGATGCCGAGTGGCAAGGCTAGCGCGAGCGTCACGCCGGCGAGGAGCAGCGAATTGCCGAGCCGCTCGATAACGAGGGGGCGAATGGGTTGGCGTGTGCTGTACGAGATGCCCCAATCACCGGTGACAAAACCGCGCAGCCAGTCGAGGTATTGAATAGGCAACGGGCGATCGAGACCGAGTTCGGCGCGCAATGCGGCGAGCGCCGCTGCACCGGCTTCGCGACCCAGCAGCACGCGCGCGACATCGCCGGGTAAGAGCCGGCAAATCAAAAAGATGATGAGTGAACTGATAAGAACCGTTACCCCTAGCAAGAGGACACGGCGCAGCAGGTAACGCAATATCATACGCTCTCGCCTGTTGGTTCACAACTCCCCTTCCTCTCTGTACATTAGTGTACCCCACTATGCTGCCGTGGTGTTTGTGTGTCTGGTTGTGGCGATTACCCTCATCCCCAACTTCTCTCCCACGCCAGTGGGAGCGGGCGCTGCGGTATTGCGCTCCATCTCTGACGTTGCTGAATGCCCCGCAGCGCTCCAATAAGGTGACTTTTGCGTCGCTTTGTGGCTATTCCTCTCCTACCGTACCCGCTGCACCCTAATCATCCAGCGCGGCCAGCAGCAGATCGCCTTCGGCGGCAGAGATGCGCCCTTCAGCGACCATCTGCAAGATCGAGGCCCGTTGTTGTTCGCGTTCCGCCTCGCTGAGCGGGGCCGGCGTCGGACGCAGTTGGATGGTTTGGCCGGTTGCTGGCGGCGGTGGCGGCGGCGCATGGTGGTGCGGCGGGGCTGGCGCTACCGGCGGCGCGGGTGGCGCCGGCGGTGCGGGTGGTGCTGGTGGCGCGGGTGGCGATGGCGGTTGGATACGGCTAAGCGCGCGTTCAACCGCTTCGAGCGCGCCGCTCAGGCCAGCCGCCGCCGCTTGCCGGGCCTGCTCTTT
>NZ_DAOTWH010000237.1:0-8355 GCF_034435895.1 Chloroflexus sp. | reverse complement strand
CCCGCCGATTCAGGCCATCGTCGCCTGCCAGATGGGTGACGTGGCCGAAGCCTACGAACACTTCATCCGGGCCGCGCGGGCCGACCTGCGCGACGTGCGCGGCAACGCCGGCGACGGCATCCATGCTGCGTCAGCGGGCGGGGTCTGGCAAGCGGTGGTGTTTGGCTTTGGCGGGTTGCGCATCCACCCCGACGGCACGTGGGAGGTGCATCCGCGCCTGCCTAGCCACTGGCGGCGGTTGACCTACCGCTTCACCTTGCGCGGGCAAACCCACACCGTCACCTGCTTCCCGGATGGCAGCTACACGACGGGCTAAGACGCAGAGGAGGCAGAGACGGTTAACGCAAAGACGCAGAGGAGGCAAAGCCGCGAAGGATTTTTAACGCAAAGACGCTAAGGTTTTTAAGTTGGGTACGAGCGTGGTCATACGAACAATTCCAAAACCTTTGCGTTCTCTGCGCCCTTCGCGCCTTTGCGTTTGACATCCTTTGCGTTCTCTGCGCCGTGGATGACGAGGACTGTATGATGTCGATCAAAGGATTTATCTTCGATCTTGACGGTGTACTCACCGACACCGCCGAATACCATTACCGGGCATGGAAACGGCTCGCCGGCGAACTCGGCATTCCATTCACTCGCGAAGAGAACGAAGCGCTACGCGGCATTCCGCGCCGCGAGTCGCTATTGCTGCTGCTCAAAGGGCGCACCCTTCCCGAAGCGACGCTCAACGAGCTGATGGAGCGCAAAAACGGTTACTACCTCGAATACATTTGCGAAATCTCACCCCGTGATGTCTTGCCCGGCACGCGCGAGCTGCTGAGCGAAATCCGCGCCGCCGGCCTCAAAGCGGCGCTCGGTTCGGCGAGCAAAAACGCCCGCGAAGTGATCGAGCGGCTCGGCATCGCCGACCTGCTCGACGCGGTTGCCGATGGCTACAGCGTCACGCGGCAGAAACCGGCGCCCGACCTCTTCTTGCATGCGGCGGCATTGCTCGGCTTAGCGCCGGCGGAATGCGTCGTGGTCGAAGACGCCGCCGCTGGTGTCGAAGCGGCGCTAGCCGGCGGCTTCGCCGTGATCGGGATCGGCCCGCGCGAGCGGGTGGGTAAAGCGCACGTCGTGTTGCCTAATCTGGCCGGCGCGCGCCTCGCCGATCTGTTGGCGCAGTTGCCGGTGCATGTATGACGCACCGGCGTATCGGAATAACTATGGGTAAGGAACCGGACGGTTGTCCGGCTCTACGGCCTTCCTTCGCGGCTGGGGCACATTGGAGCCGGACGATTGTCCGGCTCTACATGAAATCTTCGCGCCCCTTCGCGTTCTTGGCGCCTTTGCGTTACCCGTCTTTGCGCCTTTGCCACCCTTGCGTCTGGGCGTTATCTCTCTTGACAACCAGCGTACTTTCTGTCACACTGCTCTTGCTACTGTCATTCGGTCATAAAGAGCATCTGCTATGTCAGAACCGCAAGTTCTCACCTCCGAACAACCTCCCATCCGCCGTCCGGGTCTCTGGATAGCTAGTGTAGTAGTGTACATTCTGCTCATCATCGTTGGCTCCAATCTTGGCGGTGAGTTGGGCATCTTTACCGCCGCCAGCTTCGACTTGCTGCCCTTCGTCGGGTTGGCTGTGCTGGCCTATTTCGCCGGTTCGCAGTTCAACTGGGCATGGATCGCCACCGGTTTGTGGTTGGCGCTCATGCTCGGCTTAGCATCGCTCATCATATTTGTTCTCGGCGTCATTACCCTGCCCGATCTGCCGCCGATTAATTCAGAACAACCGCCCGATCTCGCACCAGCCGATCTTCCCAGCATCGTGCTCTTCATCTTGGGCATCTTCACCGCCATCGGCATCGGCCTGTTCACCCTGTTGCCGCCGGTACGGCGAGGATTAGCGCGGGTGCTGCCGATCGATCCCGATTCATTTGTCCATGCTATCGCATTGATGGCAATTGTCAGCATCACTCTCATGATGTTTGTGCCGCTGCTGATCACTGGCGAACCGCCCTTGCTAGCGCTGGTCAACACCATCGGCGGCACAGAGCTGAGTGATCTGAGCGCTGATGAACAGTTACGCAGCCAGCTTTACGGCTTGGTCTGGACGATCCCGGCGGCATTTCTGGCGGTTGGCTTTGGCATTCGCCGCAATCGAGCCGCTACACTGGAACGGCTAGGGTTGGTGCGACCGACACTGCGCCATCTGCTCATCGGGCTTGGGGTCGGGTTGGGATTGGCCGGGTTGATGTCGCTCGCCCTGCCGCTGATGGACTCGCTCTGGCAAGCGCTCGGCTGGCCAACCACCGACGAAGAAGCCTTCAGAGAACTGATGGCTTTCGCGATTAGCCCGATCGGGGCGCTGGTGATCGGCGTGACGGCTGGCCTTGGCGAAGAGTTAGGCGTGCGTGGCGTCTTGCAGCCGCGACTGGGGATTTGGCTCTCGAATCTCTTCTTCACTAGTCTGCACGCGTTTCAATACCACTGGGACGCCCTGTTGGTGGTGTTTGTGATTGGAATGGCATGCGGGTTGGTGCGCAAGCATACCAACACCACCACCGCCGCAATCGTGCATGGAGTGTACAACTTCATTATGGTGATGCTAGCGGTGGTGTTTGGCTAGTAAGAAAGCTGGATCACCGGCTGATGCGGTGTCTATTTCCGCCTCAAGCACAAAGAGGGGATAACTATAACTATCCGCCAAGGCCGGAGCGGAGGGTGCCATCACCTTCCGGCCACCGCCGTTATGGCACCTGATACGAGCTAACCAGCCGGCCTTGCGCATCAAGCAAGTGCGCCGTATCACCGCTGCGCCAAACCGGCGCGCGCTGATCCCAGTAAAAATCGCCGGTGGCGGGGTCGCTCGTACCACTCCCGCTATAGAGATAGACGTCTGTTTCTGGTGGGAGGATAAATGCGGGAAAGGTAAAGGTAGGCCGTTCAGGGCGTGAAATATTCACTATCCGCCAACCTTCAATCGTAAGGTCGTTGTCTTCTTCACTTGTAAGGATGATAAATTCGTCATTTAAATTGGTTGACGTGTTTGGATCGTAAGGTACAATCTTCAACGTCACCGCCAATCCAGCCGGAATAGAGGTCGGTGTACGCGCCGGCACGACGCCAGCCGAACCGGTCGTGGCGGTAGGGAGGGGCGTATTGGTAGCCCGCACCGGTGTTCCTGTACTACGCACTGTCGGCGTTGGCGTGCTGGTGCCCCGCGCGGTTGGCGTTGGCGTACTAGCGCCACCTGCTGCCGGCGTGAGCGTGCTGGGAACCTGCGTGGTTGGCGTTGGCGTCGGGCGTGGTACCGTAGTGATGCTCGTGGCGGTGGCGATGGGAGAAGGTTGCGAAACCGGCTGGCTGGTGACCGGAGTATCAGTTGGCGCGAGCGTTGCTATCGCCGGTAACGGCACATTAACATAGCACAGCAGGCTGGCAATCACCTGTTGGCTAGCCCGCACCCGCACCTCAACCGGGTAGATGCCGGGTGGTTCGTTGGTGCGCAGCGGGATCTGCCAACTGCCCGCCGCATCGCTAAACCCGCCGCCAACCGGTTGGCCAGCAAAGAGCACAATCAACCCTTGCAGCGGCGGCGCATTCGTGCCGCTCAGGGTGACAGTTTGGTTGCGCGGGCAGGCAATGGGGGTGGGTTGCGCATAAACCTGTTGTGCTGCCAATACCACAGCGCTGGCCAAAGCCAGTGTCATCAAGAGAGCTATCCAAAACCGATAGTGCTGATGCGGCATGAGGCGTGGTACAATTCATGTGGTGGGCGATAGTGGATTCGAACCACTGACCTCCACGATGTCAACGTGGCGCTCTAACCAACTGAGCTAATCGCCCATGCGTGCTTTATCCTACCATTGAATGCCGGGCCTGTCAAGCGGCCCACCTGTCATTGCGAGGGAGTGGCGGCCCTAGCGCAGCACAGGGCCGCCCGACCGAAGAATCTCCCGCTTCAGCGATACCCAATGCCTGTGCGGGTGCCTCCCGCACCCCACCTGTCATTGCGAGGGCGCGCAGCGCCCGAAGCAATCTCCCCCGTCAGCGGAGCGCATGCCTGTGCGTCCATCGTCCGTGCTCGCCGGAGATTGCTTTGCCGCGCTTCGCTCGGCTCGCAAGGACAAGAAAGCATGAGCAGATTACGCTTACTTTCAGCAAAGACCACTATAATGTTATAGATACCATCATACGTCCATTCACAGCAACAGTGACGTCACAACCCGCTATGATCCCAAACGTTTTCGCATTTTTGCGGCTATACCAAACCTCATCGTATGAATGATCTCATCTTCCGGCTCGATCCGGCCTTGCAGCACCTGCTGGCCCGCGCTGCCGAGCTTGCGCCGGCGATTGACGCCACCGTGTGGCTGGTTGGCGGGGTCGTGCGCGATCTGCTGCTCGAGCTACCCATTGGGCGCGATATTGACTTGGCCGTCGAGGGCGATGTGAACCAACTGGCTTCCATCTTGGCCGAAGCATGGGGCGGCCAGATCGCTGCCCGCCATCCACCATTTGGCACGGCGACCATTGTGATCGATCAATGGGTGATCGACCTTGCGCAGACCCGCACCGAACGCTACCCGCATCCGGCAGTCTTGCCGGAAGTGCAACCGGCGCCAATCGCCCTCGATCTCCATCGCCGCGACTATAGCATTAATGCGATGGCCATCAGATTGGCAGCCGCACATGGCCAGCTTGTGCCGATGCCGCTGTTCGACCTGCTCGGCGGCGTCGCTGATCTCGCCGATCGCCGGCTGCGTCTCTTGCATAGCCAAAGTCTGCGCGATGACCCAACCCGGATGTTGCGCGGCGTGCGCCTCGCTTCCCGCCTCAATCTCATCCCCGATGAAGCGACCGCGGCCCAGATCGACGATGCGCTAAAGGCAGGATACTTGGCGCTATTGACGCCGGAACGGATCCAGACCGAATTGTGCCTGACCCTCGCTGAACCCGATCCGGCAGCGGTGGTGGCACTGGCCGACCGCTGGGGCATGACCCACCAGCTCATCCCCGGCTTGGGTTGGACGCCGGCGCTCACCGATCGCTTGGCGCGCTATCGCCGCGACGAGTACGGTATCGCTCCGCTTGCGCCGGCTGAGGTGGTGATCGCCGGCTTGCTGCTCTACGACCTTAGCGATACAGAGCTGGCAATGGTTCTGCAACGCTACCATCTCCCAACCGCTATTCGCGACCTGATCAACGATCTTATCCGGTTACGTCGCTTGACCGCTGCCATCGTCGCTGCCACTAGCCCAAGCGAACTTGACCATACGTTACAACCGTATGGCGTCGCAACTATCGCTGTGCTACACTACGCGACAGATACGCCCATTCCGCAGCTTACGGCGCGCTATCTGCACGAATGGCGCTTTCTACGTCCGCCGCTGAACGGTGATGATCTGCGTGAATTGGGAGTAGCGCCGGGGCCGCAACTGGGCCGGTTGTTGCGTGAGCTGCGCGCCGCAACACTAGACGGTTTGGTTACCGATCGCATTGCTGCCGAACAATGGGTGCGACAACAATTGGCTACTTCATCGAGTTGAACAAAGGAAACATCTGTGGATGCGATGCTGCAACTGTTGCGAGACCTGACCGAAGCCCCCGGCGCTTCCGGCTACGAAGGGCCGGTGCGTGAGGTGATGCGCCGCTATCTTGAGCCAATCAGCGAGATGGAGATCGACCATTTGGGCAGCATTATTGCCCGCCGCACCGGCGTCGCCGATGGCCCGCGCATCGCGCTGGCCGCCCATCTCGACGAAATCGGCTTGATGGTGACACGCATTACCGATGATGGCTTTCTCAAGTTTCAACCGCTGGGAGGCTGGTGGGATCACGTGCTGTTGGGATTGCGCGTCGAAGTGCAAACTCGCTCCGGCCCGATCATCGGCGTGATCGGCGTCAAACCGCCGCACATTCTGAGCAACGACGAACGCACCCGGCTGGTTGACAAGAAGGCGATGTACATCGACATCGGCGCTGCTTCGCGTGATGAGGCGGTGGCGTGGGGGGTGCGTCCCGGCGATCCGGTGGTGCCGGTAGGGCCATTCACCCCGATGCGCAACCCCGATCTGCTGCTGGCCAAGGCGTGGGACAACCGGGTTGGCTGCGCGATTGTGGTCGAGACATTGCGTCGCTTGGCCAACGAACGCCACCCTAATATGGTCTTCGGCATCGGTAATGCCCAAGAAGAAGTTGGTTTGCGCGGCGCGGCCACCACGACCTACATCACCAAGCCAGACATCGGCTTCGCGATCGACACCGCCATCGCCGGCGATATGCCCGGCGTCGGCGCCGATGACGCCATGAGCCGGCTCGGTCAAGGGCCGGCCATCCTCTTAATCGACGGTTCTATGATTGCACACGCTGGTCTACGCCATCTCGTCATCGATGTTGCTGCCGAAGAAGGCATTCCGCTCCAATTCGATCTGATGCCCGGCGGCGGCACCGATGGCGGCAGGATGCACATCTTTGGCAGCGGCGTGCCCACCGTGGTCATTGGGCCACCGGTGCGCTATATCCACTCGGCATCAGCAATCGTTCATCGCCGCGACATCGAGCAAACGGTGCAGTTGCTCTTGGCCCTGATTCGCCGGCTCGATCGCGAGACCGTGCAGCGGCTACACATGGGGATGTAAGCGATGGCTTTCATACGCTTCCTTCAGGTTCGCATCCCGCTTTGGATAACGGGCTTCTTTGTATTCATGACGCTGCTCGGCGGCATCTGGCTCGGCATCTGGCTCAGCCGGCCCCAAACCGTCAGCGCTTGCCCTGAAACCGAAACCATCTGCGCTGACTTTGCCGTCTTTTGGGATGTGTGGCGCTTGGCCCGCGAACGGTACGTTGATCCGGCTGCCGCTGACCCGGCCCGCATGCTTGAAGGCGCTGTCGATGGCATGCTGGCAACGCTCGGCGACGAAGGCCACACCCGCTTTCTCACCGCCACTGAGGCCGCCCAATGGCAAGAGTCGCTTAGCGGCGAGTTTGAAGGCATTGGTATTTACGTCGGCGAGCGCAATGGCACATTGTTGATTCTGGCACTGATCGAGGGATCACCAGCCGCTACTTCCGGTCTCCGCGCCGGCGACCGCATCTTGTCGGTTGATGGCGCTGCCGTTGATGGCTGGACGATCGACCAATTGGTGGCGCGAGTGCGCGGGCCAGCCGGCACACCGGTCACGCTAGAAGTGAGCCGGCACGATACCGAGCCGTTGCGGTTTACCATCACACGGGCCAAAATCACGGCGCCAAGCGTCAGTTGGACGATGCTGCCCGATCAGATCGCCCTTATCCGTATCACCTCGTTCGATGAGCAGGCGGCCAGCGGGTTGCGCAAAGCGCTCACCGAAGCCAAAGCTGCCGGCGCGCAGCGGCTGATTCTCGATCTGCGCAACAATCCGGGCGGGTTACTCAGCCCCTTAATCACCATCGCCGGCGAGTTTTTGCCAGTCGAAACACCGGTGCTGATCGAACGCAACCGTGACGGCTCGCAGCGCGTGACCACCACCCGCGCAGCAGGCATTGCCCAAGATCTGCCGCTGGTCGTGCTGATCAACGGCGGTTCGGCCAGCGCCGCCGAGATTCTCGCCGGCGCGTTGCAAGATGCCGGCCGGGCGGTTTTGGTGGGGGAAACCACAGTCGGTACCGGTACCGTCCTCACTCCGTTTCGACTGAGCGGCGGGGCGCAACTCCTGCTCGGCACGCAAGAGTGGCGAACGCCGGCGGGTCGCCAAATTCGCGGCAAAGGCATCGAGCCGGATCAGGCGGTGGCCCAGCCGCTTGACGCGCCGATCTTGCTGCCAGCCGAAGTGCGCAACCTGAGCGCCGAAGCGTTGGCTGCGAGTGGCGATGTGCAACTGTTGGCGGCAATTGCCGCCCTCCAACGCGAGTAGAGAGTAGACAGAGACGCAAGGCGAGCAAAGACGCAGAGGAAGAACACGCAAAGCCGCCAAGGACGCAAAGAACGCTGAGGGTTAAGAAGGGGATCTTCCTCCGCGCCCTCCGCGGTAACTCATCCCCCCGCCCCCAGCGGGGGAGGGGCTAGGGGTGGGGCCACAAGTCAAGGAAGGAGGCCACCTATCCTCACCTCCACCCCCAATCCCTTCCGCTCCCGTAACGTCGTTCCCGTCCATCCAGCGGCTCCCCCTCTCCCACCATCAGGGGGAGAGGAGGCCGGGGGGTGAGGGCCATCTCATTCGCCGCGCCCTCAGCGGTAAACCCCTAGCCCCTCCCCCGCTGGGGGCGGGGGAAGGTGTACCGCCGAGAGTGCGATGACCCGTTTCGCAATCCTTTGCGTTCTCTGCGGCCTTGGCGGCTTTGCGTTTCCCCCTCTGCGGCTTGGCTGGCTTGGGGGTTTGATGTTGGCCC
>NZ_DAOTWH010000236.1:0-55014 GCF_034435895.1 Chloroflexus sp. | reverse complement strand
CGTCTTTCGTATGAACCCGCCAATACCCGATGCTCAGTGGAGCGGCGCGGTCACCAGTCTCGGCGCGTTGCTGCTCGAACGCGGGTTGGTCGAGGGGGTGATCACCACCGCCGCCGCTCCCGGCACCCGCTTCGCGCCGCTGCCCATTCTGGCCCGCACCCCCGACGAGGTGCGCGCAAGCCGTGGCAATAAGCCGTGTCTCGCGCCGACCCTCGATATCCTGACCCAAGTGCGGCAATCCGGCCTGCGCCGGATCGCCTACATCGGCACCGGCTGCCAAGTCCATGCCCTGCGCGCCATTGAAGATCAGCTCGGTCTCGAACGGCTCTACGTGATCGGAATTCCCTGCACCGACAACACGACCTATCCCGACTTGCAACGCTTTTTGCAAGTCGTTTCGCGCTCGCCGGAAACGGTCGTTCACCACGAGTTTATGCAGGATTTCCGCATCTGGCTCAAGCACGAAGACGGCTCGATCGAGAAGGTCAACTTTGTCGATCTCGATGTCAGCAAGCTCGGTGGCGAGCTTGGCGTCTTCCCGCCGGCCTGCCTGAGCTGTTTCGACTACCAGAACGGCTTGTCAGACCTGACCATCGGGTACATGGGGGCGCCGCTGCCGCCGACCGAACGCTGGCAGTGGACGCTCATCCGCACCGAGCGCGGGGCCGAGATCTACGAGTTGCTGCGGCCTTACGTCGAAGAGCGCGAGCCGATCAGCGGCGGCGATCGCACTCGCGGTATGCCGGCCTATATCCAAATGCTGCGCAAACCGCCGCGACGCGCGCCGTGGCCGATCCGCCAGTTGGTCGCCTTTATCCAGCGCCGTAGCGGGCCGAAAGGCCTCGAATTCGCCCGTTCGGTGATCGAGATGAAACTGCTGCGCAATCTGCAATTCGTGCGCGAACGGCATGGCCGGCTCGAACGCCGCATTGTGCCCGGTTATGTCTACCGCGCGCTGGCTCGCTACGCCGATGTCTACCGGCGTGAGTTTGGCCGTGAGTTAGCGCCACCTGCGTAGGCGCTAAGTTGGTAAATGGAACCTCGCATAGGCGCGTAAGGACAGCACTGGCAGAAAAATTGGAATGAAGCAGCCGTCTGCTGTGCATGCACGCCGCTGCGAATGAGATGAAACGGTTTTCGGTATGAGATGCCGGCATCGCCGGCCTACGAGAAGGAGTTGTCCATGTCCCTCATCCTCGCGATCTACGGCAAGGGTGGGATCGGCAAGTCGACCACCTCGGCCAACCTGTCGGCGGCAATGGCGCTCAAAGGCGCCAAAGTGCTTCAGATCGGCTGCGATCCCAAGCACGACAGCACCTTTCCGCTCACCGGCCACCTCCAGCCGACGGTGATCGATGTGCTGGACAGCGTGAACTTCCATCTTGAAGATGTCAGCAAAGAGGATGTGATTCACACCGGGTTTGCGGGCGTTGATACGCTCGAGTCGGGCGGCCCTCCCGCCGGCAGCGGCTGCGGTGGCTATGTCGTCGGCGAAACGGTGAAGCTGCTGAAGGAGTTTGGTCTTTACGACAAGTACGATGTGATTGTCTTCGACGTGCTCGGCGACGTGGTCTGCGGCGGCTTTTCGGCCCCGCTCAACTATGCCGACTATGGCCTGATCATTGCTTGCAACGACTTCGACAGCATCTTTGCCGCCAACCGGCTCTGCCTCGCCATCGCGCAGAAGTCGCAGCGCCACAAGGTCAAGCTGGCCGGCATCGTCGCTAACCGGGTCGATTACGAGTTCGGTGGCACTACCTTGCTCGATCAGTTCGCCGAAAAAGTCGGCACCAAGGTGATTGGGCGCGTGCCCTACCACGACCTCATTCGCCGCTCGCGTCTTGCCGGCAAGACCCTGTTTGAGATGGAGGGGCCGGGCAAAGAGGAATGCACTCGCCCCTTCGAGGAGATGGCTGAGTATCTGCTCGCCCAACCCGAAGCCACTATTCCTAACCCCTACCACGACCGCGCCATCTTCGAGGCGATCGGCGGCTGGCGGTGATGAGCAAAGCTACGGTGAACGCATCAACGCATACGTTTTATGTGCTGATGCGTTCACCGCTTGCTCGTGAGCCGCACTACCGTGCGGCTTTACCCCTGCGGATTGGCCGCTCGATCAAGTAGCCAATAAATCTTTCCCCCCACCGGCTGGATCAAGCGGGTTGGTTGGTCGAGCCGATCACCCGTTTCCGCCAACGCTGCCGCCACTGCCGCCGCTTTGTCGGCCCCGCTGACCACGAAGATCACGGCGCGCGCTGCATTCAGCGCAGCCGGCGTCAGGCTCAGGCGCAGCGACGGCGGTTTAGGGGCATCACGCACCACCACCACCAGCCGATCCGCCGGTGCGGTTAAGGCTGGGTGGCGCGGGAAGAGCGAGGCGGTGTGGCCGTCCGGCCCTATGCCGAGCAGCACCACATCGAATGCGCCTCCATGCACAGCTAAGAGCGCCGCTGCCTGCTGCTGGTAAATCGCCGCTGCCTGTTCGGGATCGCGGTAGTAGGTTGGCGCCGGAAAGACTTGATCGGCCTGCACCGGCACATGATCGAGCAGTGTTTGGCGGGTAGCGCGGTAGGTGTTCTCGGCATCGTCAAACGGCACGTACCGCTCGTCGGCAAACAGCACACTCAACCCACCCCAGTCAATCTGGTCGCGCCACGGCGGATTCGCTAACAGCGGGTACAAGCGCGTGGTCAAGCTCCCTCCCGACAGCGCCACGAGCGCCCTCCCCCGCTCGTGGATCGCTGCCGCCAACTGTGTGGCCACCAGCGCCGCTGCTGCCCGATACAGATCATCGGCGCTGTCGTAGACCTCAATGGTGCGCTGTGGCGTCATAGGGTCACTCCTTCGCTGCAGCCTTGCGGGGTTGATGGCTTGGAGATGAGCCATTTTACCCTCACCCCCAGCCCCTCTCCCGCGCTAGCGCGGGAGAGGGGCGCTGCTACATTCCGTACCAGTCGTGCCGGATCCTCCCATCGCGCAGATCCCGCTCGCCCGCCGATCTTGAGGAGCGGACAGAACGTTTGCTCGAGCACAACTGTCGATCATTGTGCGATGCCGTAAAACCCCGTGCGGCGCTCCCCATCACCCCTCCCCCAACGGGAGAGGGGCAAGGGGTGGGGGCATCAGCCCGCGCAGCGGGCTTCGTACCCGTAGTCCGACCCTTCAGGGCCGGGTTCCAGACAGATGTTCTGTCCGCCCTTGAACCCACCATCAGGCGGGAACGAGAGCGCTACGCGGATCCTTTCTTATGGAGTGCGGCAGTCAAACTGCCGCA
The DNA here is from genome assembly GCF_034435895.1 of Chloroflexus sp. Taxonomy (GTDB): domain Bacteria; phylum Chloroflexota; class Chloroflexia; order Chloroflexales; family Chloroflexaceae; genus Chloroflexus. Next base: position 51,740 of record NZ_DAOTWH010000236.1, on the reverse strand, counting down.
CTCCATAAACTGTTTGTGGCTTTTCGTGGCTATGATCCCACTACCACTAGCTCAGCCAGCATCTGCCGCGCCGCTTCTGCGTCAGCCTCGTGCGGCAACCCGCGCACGTACCGGTCGCAGGCGCTCCACGCGCAGGCGAGCAGGCGCAACATCTGCAACCGCTCGCTCTCAGCTTGGCTCAAGGCGCCGGCGCCGCAATAGCCCTCGTACAAGCCCTCACGCCATGCCGCCGGCAGGTGCGCCCGCAAGCCAAACGCCAGATCGAAAAGACCGTCGCCGCTGATGAACCAACCCGGCTCTTCCAACGCCTCTAAGTGGACGTGCTGGCCTCCTACCGTGCAACGCACCGCCTGCGGGCCGAAGTTACCGTGGATCAATACTGGCGTTGGGCAAGCGAGCCGCGGATCAGCGAGCGCCGTCTGCAATGCCTGCGCTTCTGCCTCGCTAAAGACCAACTGCGGCGCCGGCGGGCTGGCCAGCCGCTGACCAATCGCTTTCAAGACGTGTTGCCAGTTTTGCCGCGGCCACCTCCCGCTAATGGTTGGCCGGCCCGCTCCCGGCATGCGCTGCCGGTGGAGCCGCCGCAAGGCTCGCCCCGCTTGGCGAGCAATGCTGTGGAGCAGGTGTTCATCAGTCAGTTCAGCCGCCGTCTGGCCGGCAATAAAACTCTCGACCGTATACGCAAACGGCACGAAGGTTTTGCTCAAGTCGCGATGAATGATACGCGCTCCCGGCACGCCTTCCAGCGCCACTCCCCGCACGAACGCCACATGCGCCGCCAGATCATCTTCTGGCGCGACCCGCAAGATGACGTGCTCGGTGGGCAAGGTTAGGCGCACCAGAATATGTCGCTTGGTCTGCCGGTAAAGCGTTGCGGCTTGCGGGCGCAGGTTTAACGCCCGCACCACCATGCCGGTATAGTCACCCAACCGGCTCAGACTGCGCTGCCACGCTTCACTCAGCTCGGTCGCCGCCGGCGAGATGAAGTGATTGAGATGGCGAAAGTCAGTGACGATCATGGCGTTGCCGGCGCTAAGGCCGGTAAGCTAAAGCGAGCCGCTCGCCCGCCGATCCGATCCACCATCCAGACGCTGCCGTCTGTCGCTACCGCCAACCCGCTAGGGCTGGCAATCGGCACGCCATCCTTGCCCACCCCCGTCCAGCGCAACAGCGCCTCGCCGCTAACGCTCGCCGTCAGCACGTGCTGGCGCGAGGGCACCGCCACATAGACCGTCCCGTCAGGGCTTACCGCCAGCATGGGGTCGTCGTAGGTATTGGCTTGCCAACCAGCCACCGGCCACGTCGCTAGCGGGATGGGATCGATCCGGCCATCGGCGGCGCGAGTAAAGACCTGCACCCGCCCGTTCCACGTATCGGCCACGTAGAGATTGCCGGCCGTATCGAACGCAAGGCTGGTCGGTTCGTTGAATTGGCCGGGGGCGCTGCCTGCGCCGCCGAATTGGTACAGGAAGTTGCCGTTGCTGTCGGTGACGACGATCCGTTTGTTGCCGGTATCAGCGATATAGACAGTACCCTCAGCGTCAACCGCCACCCCGCGCGGCCCGAAGAAGCCGAGCGGCACGGCAGCGTTGCGGGCCGGATCGCCTTCGGTAATCGTCGCTCGCCGCCCGTCGCCAAGATCGAGATCGCCGCTGCCCCAGCTCGCCACCGGACGCAACCCGGCGTCGTATTTCACAATCCGCGCATTCCACGTATCAGCAACGTAGAGGTTGCCTTGCGCGTCGCAAGCCAACCCACGCGGTTCGTAGAACTGATCGATCCCGCTGCCTTGCGTACCAAAATTGCGCAACAACCTGCCATCCGGCCCGAAGACCTCGATCCGGTGGTTGAGCGTATCAGCCACGTAGATATTGCCTTGCCGGTCGAGCGCAATCCCGGTCGCACCGCCGTTGCCGCTCGACAACCTGATCTCGTTGAGCGCGGCGAGCCGCAACATAGGCGCGGCGGTCACAGTTGTGGTCGGCTGCCCCACCCCGCCAGCCAGATCGCGCCGCAGCCACACCTCCACTTCGCGCGCACCGGGTACCAGCGGCTCCGGCAATTGGCGGAAGAGCAGGTAACGGCCCAGCGCTGGCCAGTTCTCGCGCCGGAACGGCCACAACAGCGCATCAAACGGCCCGTTCAATTCGCTGCTGAGATCGCGTCCGCAATCCTCTTGCGCCGCTGCCGCCGACCACGTGCTGTAGTAAAACCGCTTATAACCGGGGCTGCGCGGCGCGCATTTGCTGCCTTCGGGGAACCACCAATTGAACACACCCGCTTTACCGTAGGGTTGCACATACGACTCGCGCAACAGGTCGCGCAGCCGGTCGGTGACATACGGACGGTAGAGCATGACCATCGGCGCCAGATCACGGTTGCCGTCCGGCATCGTCACCGTGAGTTGTTCGACCGACGGCACGCGCCCTAGTTCACTGCCGTTGACCCAAACGATATTTTTGAAATCGCGCAAATACCACTGCAGCGGCCATGCCAGCGATCCCTCGGCGGTGCGGTCGCCGCCATCAAGAATGAGCGGCATCGTCAAACCGCCGGTCGTGTCTTGCGAGCTGCGGTTGCCGCGGGTCAGATTGATCGCCACCTCGCGGATGTCGGCAGCGTACCGCGGCACATCGGGCGCGGTCTGCGTGTAGATCAACGGCTCAATCGGCACGTCGGGGTGGTCATAGACCACCAACCACGAAGCGCGGATCATATACGCCGACAGTAAGGTTGCGACCGTCAGCCCTAACGCTGCTAGTACCGGCTTGACCCCCAACCGCCCAATCAAGGTGAGCAGCGCATAGATTAAGCCAGATACGATCAGCAGCGGAATAATCACTTGCAGAAATGCGTTTTGCCCGCCGCTGCCCAACCGCCAGAAGGTCACACCGATCGCTGCCGCCAACAAGATCACAATCAGCGGGATGAGCCAGATGTGCATCGGCGACCGTTCGCGCCGGATCAGATCGATCATCTGCCCAATCACCCATGCCGCCAGCAGATTCCCCGGCAACGCCATATGAACGACCAGCCACGGCATCTTTTCGCCGGCCCACGAAAAGATGATGATCGCGGTAAAGAACCAAAACACCACCAGCAAGGGGTAGAGCGGCCACGGCGCGAAGGCGACGAGGCGCGCGGTTTCATCAACATCCGCCGCCTCCTGCTCGGCCTCCTTCACCGCCGGTCGCGCCGCGCGCCGGCCCGCTAACCACCGCCGGACAACCGCCACGATCATAGCGACCACCACGCCGATCCCGCTCAGCACTGCCAGCGGTTCGTACAGCGGCAGCAACATCAGGTAGTAATACCACGGCTGATCGCCGCGGGCATACTCTTGCTGGCTGCCCAGCCAGTAGATTAAACCGGCGGTGATGCCATCAATGGCGCCGGGCAGATAGGTGAAGAAACTGGTGTAGAGGACGAGATAGATGCCGGCCCAAATCGCCAGCGCCTTCCACAGCGCCGGACGATCCTTTTGCCAAAGCAGACGGAGGCGCGTGGTCAAGATCGGTTCCGGCGGCCACAGGAGCTGGCAGAGCCATGCCAAGACCAAGGCCGAAGCGACCAGAAAGGCCTTTTCACCAATATACAACCCGCGCCCGAACGGCAGCGGCGGGTTGATAAGCATCAGCACCACACAGAGGCCGATCACCGCCAGCAGCACAATGTTGAGATAACGGGCAAACCGGCTTTCGGCCAGCAACCGCATCAGCACAAAGATGCCAAAAATAAACAGCAAGATATAGTACAGCTCGTGGGTGGCAATCGCCAGCGCCAACCCCGCCGCGGTCAAGTACAGCCACTGCCGTTTACCGGTATCGATCCAGCGCAGCGCGCCGATCACCATCCACACTTCCCACAGCACCATCAAGCCGTCATGGCGAGCAAACCGGGTGTAGTAGAGCAGCGTCGGCGAGAAACCGAGCAAGAGCGCCGCAATCAAAGCCCCAGCCCGGCCAAGGTATGGCCGCAGCCACCACGCCGACGCCACCAACCCAATCCCGGCCAGCGCCATCGGCAAGCGCGCCTGCGCATCGCCGTCGCCAAACAGAAAATAGGCCAGCGCAGTGAGGAAGTAGAGTGACGGGCCGTGGTAGACTGGATCGTAGCAGTAGGTCTCGTGAAACACACCGCCACGGGGATTGCCATTCTCGTTAAGGCCGCTCCAGCACGAGAACGCCCCCGCGCCGCTGTAAAGCCGCCAGCTCGACCACGCATGGATCGACTCATCGTGGTGGAGCGCCATGCGCTCCAGCCCCCACAGATGGGCGATCACGCTGGCCAATATGATCAACGCATAGAGCGCCGTCTCCCACCGCAGCCAGTCGGCCCGCAAGCGTCGATCGAGCAACGTTTCGGTTGTCAGTGTCTGTGTCGCCATAAAACGAATATAAGCGCCGTTAACTCGTTCATATCATCGGAGCGCGGGCTGCTCGCCCGTCTACCTATCCAGCTCTCTCCGGTACGGGTACAGCGCCGCTGTGCCCTAGGAATAGGGCATAGCAGCCCTTCCCCTACCGCTCCGGCATCCGCAGCGATCCGCCCAACCCCACCCCAATCTGCCGCGCCAACTCCGGGCGCACCGCAATCACAAAATCAGTCGAACCCAACCCTGCCGGCGGCTGGCGAAACATCAAGTAACGCCATAATTGCGCTGACGTATCGTAATCAAACGGATTCCGCAACAGCCGGTCGAGCAGCGAGCTGCCATTTAACCGGTACGCTTGGTCTTCGGGAAACCACCAGCGCAGCGGGTAACGCTGAATCACAAAGCCTTCCAAGTACGCCCGATTTTCGGGATAGCGATCGAGGTTCTCTTGCAAAAGCAACACCGCTTGCACCTCTTCCGCCGGCGGCCCGTTCAAGCGGCCTCCCGGCACAGCAATCGCTCCCGGCCAATCACGCAAATACCAAAGCCACACCGTCTCGTTATCGTACATCACCGGCAAGCGCGTGCCACCGCCGCGCCGCATCGACGCTTCTTCCAACCGTCGGATCACCCGCATCACATCAGGCGACGTCTGGGTATAGACCATCATCTCGCGGGCCACGTCGCCGGTCTGATAGGCCAGCCGCACACTGCCGCGCACCGTATATAGTCCAATCGCCACTGACAGACAGATCGCCGCCAGCGCCGCCGTCACCGTCCAGCTCCAGCGCAACCCGGCCCCGATCACCAGCAAGGTAAACAGAGTCAGCGTGAACAGCACCGCCATCCACGGCTGGATCGGCGAGGCCGGGCCGGCAGCCACTGTGATCAAGAGCAGCAGAAAACCCAGACTGATGATCAAGCCGAACAGCAAGCCAAAACTGAGCAACGATCCCTTGGGCAAGCCCAACGCTCCCGGACGCCATTCATCCAGCCAGCGCCAGCCACCGGCAGGCATAGGCACCAGATCACCGGCGCCTGCCGTGTCTACCGGCGCCGCCGCCTCGGTTGCTGCCGGTGTCGCTGCCTCCTCCCATGCCACTTGCCAACGCGCTGCCTGCGCTTGCGCCAGCGCCACCAGTTTCGCCACCGTCCACGCAAACAACAAGGTCAGCGGCAGCGTGATATGAATTGTGAGCCATGGCATCTTCTCACCGGCCCATGTGTAGATGCCAAACGCAGCCACCGACCACCACGCCATCAAACCGGCCGCAAACGCTTCTGGCCAGCGCCGACGCACCGCTTGGATCGCCAGCGGCAAACCGGTAGCCGCACCCAACAGCAACAACGGCTCGTAAGTGGCGAGGATCACGGCATAGTAATGGCCGGGTTGGCTGCCACGCTGCACATTATGTTGCGCCAACCAATAGAGCAACGAGCCGGCCACCCCCGAAATCAAGCCGAGCAGGTTGGTGAACATAGCCGTAAACAGCAGCGCGTAGATCGCGCCGGCGATAGCCAACGCCACTTGCCAACGCCGATCCGCCACCAGACTCGCCGCCACCGTCGCCGCCGGATCGCCGCGTGCTAGCGCTTGTTCCCACGGCGTCGCGCCGTTCGCGTCACGCCGGCGCCAGATCAGCCAGATCAGCAACGCCAACCCGCCGGTAAGCACGATGAACGCGCTGATAATGGCCGGATGGTTCACAAACCGGCCAATATCGGCCAGATAGCGCGCGCCGTTTTCCCACACCGAACGCCCGCCATCGCTATCCAACCGGTTACGCACCAACAGCGCATAGCCGTTATCTTCCGTTTCCAGCGGCGGCCAGCCAAACAGCGGCCCCGGCTGATCAACCACGATCGCACCGTTGGCGTCTCGCTGCGCATAGTGCCCGCCATCCACCACCGCCGTGCCGGGCAGCACAAAGATCAGCAACGCCAACGACAGCCCCAACCCGCCAATAATCGCCAACCCCGGCCGGAACACGCGCCAGCAGAAGATCGCCGCTAGCGGCGCCGCCATGATCAAGATGTAGAGGTAGGTCGTCTCTTGATTGGACAGCATCAACGCCAACGCCGCCGCACCCAGATAGAGCCAGCGCGGGCGCGGATCGGCGGCGTAGCGAACGATCGCCACCAACACCAGTATCTCAAAGAGCACCGAGTAAATGTCGTGGCGAAAAAAGCGCCCCACATAGAGCGCCACCGGTGAGATCAGCAGGTAGATGCTCGCGATCAGCGCCGCCAGTCGCCCAATCACCGGTCGCAGCAAGATCGGGCTGAGGGTAAGGGCAATACTAAACAAAGCCGCACTCAATCGCGCGGTTGTATCATTATCGCCAAATAGAAAAAACGTCAACGCGCCAAGATGGTACAGGAGCGGCCCATGCAAGAGCGGGTCGTGCATATAGCCGCGCCCGCTGAAGAGATACCACGAATACGCGGCGTGCAGCGTCTCATCGTGGTGAAAGGCGCGATCACCCAAAGCCCACAACCGGCTCACAATCGCGAGCACCGCGATCACCGCATAGGCTACCTGTTCAACTGTAGGAGTCCAGCGCCGTGCAACGGCTTCAGGCATCGACATAGTTTTCAGCGCGCCGTGATCTGTTTATCCTAAATCGCAGGCATTGTACACGAACGCTAGGCGCAGGGCAAGCGTTTCAATAGCGGTTTCTCATTGAGGCCAACATTGTACAGGCACCTATGTCATTGCGCGGGGGCGCTATTCCGCATGTCATTGCGCGGGCGCAACGCGCCCGAAGCAAGCTCCCCCTTTAGCGGAACCTATGGCTCAACTGACTCTTCCCGCCTCAGCCGGAGATTGCTTCGCCGCGCTGCGCGCGCCTCGCAATGACAACCGAAGAATTGACTCAATATGGAAAAAAGTCCTCTGGCATCACCTGCACATCCTTCAAGATCGCGATCACCCGCTGATCATCGCGCCGCACATGGCTGATCTGCCCGCTCACGTAGCGTTCTTGTTCACGCCAATAGACCGTATCGCCTTGCCGCAAATCGATCAACGCCGGACGCAAATACCCGCCAGCGCAGTCAATCACAATCCGCTGCTGACTCAGCTCATCAACCGGCAAATCGGTATACCGCCGGCCATACCCGCGCCGGATGACGGAAATGGTGCGAAGTGATGGTTGTGCCATAGTGATGTTACAGGTTTATCAATATTTAGTCGCTATCTCAGTGGATCTATGTGTGATACAAGATGCAAAGCATCAAGGATGTCGGAAGGTAACGAACCGCAACCATCATCAAGCCATCAACTCTCGCACTCTATCTGCCTTCCCCACACCCCACTACTTTCCCACGCGCAGCCACGCAAACAATGCCACCCCTAGCAACCGGATCACGCTGGCCACCACCAACATCGGCACGATCCCAATCACATCAGCGAATAGCGTCGCCACCAGCGGCATCACAAACAGCGCAAGGTTTTGCAAGGTTTGAAACAGCCCAACATACGTCGCCTGCCGCTCAGCGGGAATTGTGCTCAACACCAAATCAAAATTGACCAGATCGTTGCCGGCGACACAGAATGTTACCAGTCCAGCCAGCACAGCCAGCAACCACGGCGCATCAGTCAGCGCTACCCCAAACGGGTACAGTGCCATACCGAGGCTGCTCGCCAGCAAGACGCCGTTATTGCCCAGCCGTGGCGCTGCCGCCGACCAAACCGCATACGCGACCAACAACACCCCATTGCCGACCATGCTGATCAAGCCGATCCAGCTATCGTTGAGACCAGTCTCGCGCACGTAGTAGAGCGGCAGCAGCGGGATCGCCATCGCCACGCCGCTGCGGAACACAAACGCGCTCCACGCATAGTGCATAAACGCTGGCGGCGCTTGTTTCAGCGCCACCAACAACGAATTGTCACCGCGCTGCGTCGCTGTGGGGGCGTGTTCGGGCAACGCAATCGCCCGCGAAAAGAAAAAGCTTAACAGTCCGCCGGCGACCGAGCCGATAAACACCACTTGATAGTTGAGTGGAAAGGGCATCTGATCCAGCACGCCGCCGATCAGCGCCACTGTCACCGCCGTCGCCAAGCCCAGCAGCGACCAGCGCATGCTCATGAGCGCATAGCGGCGCTGCGGCCCAGCCACCCCGCCCATAACGATCGTGAATGCGACATTGACAAAGGTTGAGGGGATCGTCACCAGCGCCCAGATGATGATAATCATCCACGGCACTGCTGCTAGCGGCAGCGCGAACGGCAAGAGGCCAAATACCACATACGATGCCAGCACCCAGAACCGCATGCCCGAATACCAGACCACAACGTTGCGCTGCCGTTCGAGGAACCGTCCGATCGGCAAGGCAAACAGCGCGCCGGCCAGCGCCGGCAGCGATGTAATCAGACCAACCAGCAAGCTCGATGCGCCCAACCGGGCTAAAAAGATGGGCAAAAACACGCCCACGCCAGTGACGATCCCAACCCCAATCCCATCGATCAGCACGTTGCGGATATTGCGTTCAGTGACATCGGTTGGGCATACCAGCGCGCGCAACTCGGCGCGCGAGATGAGCGGTCGCATGCTGCTGCCTTTGATCGGCTCACAAGTCGCGGCGAGCGATCCTCGATCGGCGTGAAAATCAGTGCGCGGCCACGTGGCCGCGCAGGTGGGGTGGTGGGCGATACTGGACTCGAACCAGTGACCTCATCGGTGTGAACGATGCGCTCTAACCAACTGAGCTAATCGCCCGCGTTCTGGCAAAGAGTATAGCACATCTGGCTAGTTTGTGCAAATCGTTCATCCCGGCTATACTATGTTCATACAGAGCTGTTGCCATTCAGCGAACGATCATCTGCCATTTGCTTCATCATCAGCCCGATGTCACGCTTCACCTGCGCCAGTGTAAGCGTATGTGCAGCCAACGGGTTTCTTATCGTTTATGGTCACGCCTATGACGGTTCAACCAGCACCGTTGCCCGATATGCAGCCAGTCATTGAGTCACGCTATTTCAATCGTGAATTAAGCCTGATCGAGTTTAACCGCCGTGTGCTCGAAGAGGCGATGGATCCGCGCAACCCGCTGCTCGAGCGGGTGAAGTTTCTGGCGATTTTTGCCTCGAACCTCGACGAGTTTTTTATGATCCGGGTCAGTGGCATCAAGCAACAGATCCGCGCCGGCGTTCAGAAACGCTCCCCTGACGGCCAAACGCCCAGCGAGCAGTTGAGCGCGATTCGCCGCACCCTGTTGCCTATTCTTGAACAAGAGCGCGATCTGCTGCTGAACGATCTGCTCCCTGCGCTGCACGAACAGGGTATTTCGATCCTGAATACTGTCGCTCTCAACGAAGCACAACGGGTATGGATCGCCGATTATTTCCACCGCCAGATCTTCCCAGTGCTAACGCCGTTGGCGTTCGACTCGAGCCGGCCTTTCCCGTTCATTTCCAACCTGAGCCTCAATCTGGCAGTGGTGATCCGCGATCAGGCGAAAGGCGAGCTCTTTGCCCGCATCAAGGTGCCCGAAGTCTTGCCGCGCCTGATCCCGCTGCCTGCCGAACTCTGCCCGCCCAAAAGCGATATTCCGCCCGGTCGCTGCCATTGCTTCATCTGGCTTGAACAGGTGATCGCCGATCATCTCGAACAGCTCTTCCCCGGCATGAATGTGGTTGAGGTCTATCCCTTCCGCGTCACCCGCAATGCCGATGTCGAGATTGAAGAAGACGAGGCCGATGACTTGTTGGCGACGATCGAGCAGGGGTTGCGCCAACGGCGTTTCGGCGAGGTGGTGCGGCTAGCCATTGACAATGGGATGCCCGAACGGATTTGCCAGTTGCTGGCAGCAAACCTCAAAGTCGGCCCCGAAGATATCTATTCGGTGCGTGGGCCGCTTGGGTTGAGCGATTTGATGCAATTGACGCGCCTCGACCGCCCCGATCTGAAGGATCCGCCGTATGTGCCGCGGCTGCCGGCAGTATTAAAGAATGGGAATAGCATCTTCGATGCAATCCGGCAGGGGGATATTTTACTCCACCATCCGTACCACTCGTTTGCACCGATTATCGATTTTATTCAGGCTGCCGCCGAAGACCCTCAGGTGCTGGCAATCAAGCAGACGCTCTACCGCGTGGGGCGCAATTCGCCTATCGTGCAGGCGCTCATGTATGCCCGCGAGCAGGGTAAGCAAGTGACGGTGGTAGTTGAACTCAAAGCCCGCTTCGACGAAGAGAACAATATTACGTGGGCGCGAGCAATGGAACGGGCCGGCGTGCATGTCGTCTATGGCTTGGTTGGCCTCAAAGTCCATGCCAAACTAGCAATGGTTGTGCGCCAAGAGAGCGACGGCATCCGGTGTTATGTCCATCTCGGCACTGGCAACTACAACGCAGTGACGGCGCGGGTTTACACCGACCTCGGTCTTCTCACCTGCCGGCCCGAAATCGCCGCCGATGTGGTTGATTTGTTCAATTATTTGACGGCATACAGTCGGCAGAAGGAGTATCGCACCCTCTTGGTCGCGCCGGTCAATCTGCGCCGGCGCATGACCGAACTGATCGAAGAGGAGATCGCGCTTCACCGCTTGCACAGCAATGGCCGGATTATCTTTAAGATGAACGCACTGGTTGATCGCAAGATTATCGATGCCCTTTATGCTGCCTCGCAGGCCGGCGTCCAGATCGATCTGATTGTGCGCGGGATGTGCTCGCTCCGCCCGCAAGTACCCGGTCTATCCGACAACATTCGCGTGCGGTCGATTGTCGGCCCCTATCTCGAACATAGCCGGATCTATTACTTCTACCACGGCGGCAAACCCAAGATTTATATCGGCAGCGCCGATATGATGGAACGCAACCTTGATCGCCGCGTCGAGGAACTCTTCCCGCTGACCGATCCGGCGGCAATGCACTATGTCACCGAGACGTTGTTGACGACCTATCTTACCGATAACCTCCGCGCCCGCGAGCTGCAGCCTGATGGCCGTTATGTGCGGGTGACACCCAATGGCCACGAGGTAATCGATAGCCAAGATCCGGCCCGGATTATTACCGGCTGCTGACTAGCGCCATCTACCGCAGCCGCTGTTTGAGGTCAAACGCAGCGAGGGTAAAACCGCCGTCAGCGCCGTCAACAAAGTGAATCTGGCGCCCTATCCGCTCGAAGACCACGCAGGTGAGCATCACCTCTGGCGAGCGGTGCGCGCCAAACACCAGCTCACCCGCTGCGGCGCGCGCTTCAAGCCACGCCAGCAGTTGGTTGTGTCGCTCATCGTTGCCCGAAATGATCATGCGCAGCACATCATCGTATTTGCGATAGTCGGCTGCCGTCACCACATGCTGCCGGTAGCGATCCCACCACGGATCTTCGCCACGCCATTGTTGCAGCCGCCGATAGCCGCGCACGCCTAAATTGAGACTATAAATCCGCGCCCAGTACGCTAATTGCGCTATCAGGCCCAAGCCGCCGCGCAGTCGCGCCTCTGGCCAGAGCGCAGCCGGCTTGGCGCTGGCTTGCATCCGTGAATAGTGCAACGGATGGTACGCCTGATCGCCGCCATAGATCTGCTCAATCGCGTCGATCACCATCCGGTACACGGCCATAGTAGAAACCGGATCGGCCTGCGGTAAGACCTGCACAATTAGGCACAAGGCTGCTCCATGGGCCGGCGGGATGGTGTTCCAACGGCACTCGAGCCCGCTTAGGTTCGCTTCGTCAGGATTACCGGGAGCGACCATCACCGCTGCCGCTGCCTCTTCATCTTTCACCAACCGCTCGGCATAGCTCATCCCGCCGCCGCTGAACACTGCCTGCGCCACCTGTTGGTTCAGCGCCAACCGCCCGACTAACACCTGATAGCCGGCTTGCGTAATTGCGTTGGCCGGCACAGCCCCCACCCGCAGCTCAAGATTAAACGCCTGCCGGGCCAAGCCACTGACCGCGCTCAGCGCCCGTAACGTCGCATCAACTAGCTCCGGCGGCACTGCCAACGAGGCGCCATCGCCGCCAAAGACAAACGGAATTTCGACCCCGGCGGCCACATTCAGCGCCGCAGTAATGGTGGCGGCGCCAACCATATTCACCTCTTTATACCGTCCTTCGGCCACCGCGCGCGTCGATCCGCGCACATCGCATACGATCACCGTCCAATCATCCGGCAGCGGCTGATAAGCGTTCAAATCAGCAATATCACTGAACTTGGTCAAGAGTGGCAGTTGCGCGAAAAAGGATGTTGTCATAGACGTTGAGCTCGCATGTCAATCCAGTTCATCACCTTGGCGCGATTGTCGGCGGCAGTGAGGCAGAAGCTCACCGCCGCCGGAGCTGTCCTAGCATATCCCCTCTGACCATGGTACACTACCATTGTCATGGATCGCCTTACTGCAAAGATTATGATCAGATTACGGCTCTGGCTAATCACGCTGGCAGCGCTATGCGCATGGCTGGCCGGCGGCGTGACGCTGGCTCAGCCAATGTGGATCGAGCAAAGCACGGCCTATTTCCGCCTCGTTTACGCGCCTGCAGATGAGGCAATCGCTGGCGAATACGCGCTTATTATCGATACATTGTATAACGAATTAAGCACCACGTTCGCCTTTCAACCAACCACGCCGCTAACCTTACGCCTCTACCCCACCAGCGAGTCCTACTTCACCGCCAATCCTGCCGCGCGCAATGTCCCCGGCGTGATCGCCCACGCCGATTTTCGCCGCCGCGAAGTGGTAGTGATTGTCGAGCGGGCGCGCCGCCAGAGTAAGACTGCTCAGATTAACAACTTACGCCACGAGTTGACCCATATCTTTGCCGCCGAGCTTAGCAATGGCCGGTTGAATGTCGGTTTGCAAGAGGGGATTGCGCAATATATGGAATTGCCGGGGCCGGATCGCGACGATAAAATCGCTATGCTGCGCGATCTTACCCAGCGCGGGGCGTTGTGGTCATGGGCCATGTTAGATGATCGCAACGCGATCTATGGCCAACCCGAATTGAGTTACCCGCAAACGTGGTCAATCGTTACCTTTTTGATCGAGCGTGACGGCTTTGAGCAGTTTCGCCGATTGCTCACCGCATTGCCCCAAAGCAGCGGCTACCGTTCGGCGATGGCGGCGATCTATGGCGTCTCGGCCACCACCCTTGAAAGCGAATGGCGAGCATGGCTGCCCGCCTTCTTGCAGCTCGAACCGGCTGCTCTTCCGCCGGCAGTGATCGATCTCGCACCGGCCCAAGCCTTGCTCGCCGCCGGCGATTATGATCGCGCCTTGCGCGAACTTGAACGACTTGGCGCAATTGCCGATGCCGAGGCGCAAAACCGTATCGCTGCGCTGCAAGCGCGGGCCCAGATCGGGCAGCGGGCCAATCAATTAACTGAAGCCGCCCGCACCGCGTTGCTCACCGGCGAATATGAACAGGCCGCGCGGCTGATCGGGCAAGCCGAGCAAGCCTACCGCGAGATCAATGACAACCGCCAAGTGACCGTGCTCGCTGAGTATCGGGCGCGGGTAGCGCGCGGGTTGCAAGCTGGTGAAACGCTACGCTGGGCTGATGCGCAAGCCCGCCGGTTTGACATCTTCGGCGCGCAGGCAAACGCTGAAGCGGCTGCGCGTGAGTTTGCCGCTTTGGGTGATGAGGTGCGGCGTGATAACGCTTTAGCGCTGCGCCGGAGCCTTGCCGAACAGCAGCGCACCCTCGCCGCTGCCCTGCTCTTCTTTGGCGCGGCTGGACTGGCGATCCGGTTGATCGGGCGTCAATTGTGGCCAGCGTCGGAAGCATGGTAATGGGCCGCACGGCCGTGCGGCCCGCCAACCATTGGCCGTTACCGCACCTGCACCATATCAGCCGGCACCGGGAAATGGTGGCACATGTCAGCCACCTCGGACGCAATGCGCGCCAACCGCCCGTCGTCGTCGGGGTACATCAGCACCTCGCCGATCCACGCCGCAATCTGCGCCATCTCACGCTCGCGCATACCGCGCGTCGTCACCGCTGGCGTTCCGATCCGGATGCCGCTCGTCTTCATCGGTGGCTGCGGATCGTCGGGGATAGCATTCTTATTGACGATAATCGCCGCTTTATCCAACGCCCGCTGCGCCTGCGCCCCGGTCAAGCCGGTGCTCCGCAAATCGACCAGCATCAGGTGGTTATCGGTGCCGCCACTGACCAGTGTCAGCCCTTGCCCGCGCAACCCTTCCGCCAAGGCCCGCGCATTGAGCCGGATCTGAGCGGCGTACTGCTTGAATTCAGGCCGGAGCGCCTCGCCGAAAGCAACCGCTTTGCCGGCAATCACGTGCATCAACGGCCCGCCCTGCGTCCCCGGAAAGACGCTGGAATTAATCTGCTTAGCCAACTCTTCCCCCATCAAGATGAGACCGCCGCGGGGGCCGCGCAATGTCTTGTGCGTCGTGGTGGTGATGATATGCGCATGCCCCACCGGCGACGGATGCTCGCCAGCCGCCACCAACCCAGCGATATGGGCAATATCAGCCATCAGCAACGCGCCGACCTCATCGGCGATCTGGCGCATGCGGGCAAAATCAATGATGCGCGGGTAGGCGCTCGCACCCGACGTAATCAGCTTAGGCCGGATTGCGCGCGCTTTGGCGGCTAAATCGTCGTAGTCGATCTGGCCGCTCTGCAGATCGACGCCGTAGAACTGCACGTTATACCACTTGCCAGAAAAATTGACTGGACTGCCGTGGGTGAGGTGACCGCCGTGGTCAAGTCGCATGCCGAGAATAGTATCACCGGGTTGCAACAGAGCGGTGAACACCGCGATATTGGCTTGCGCGCCGCTGTGCGGCTGGACATTGGCGTGCGTCGTGCCAAACAACTGGCAGGCGCGGTCAATCGCTAACTGCTCGATTGCGTCAACAAACTCACAGCCGCCGTAGTAGCGCCGTCCGGGCAAACCTTCGGCATACTTGTTAGTCAACACCGACCCTTGCGCCTCCATCACCGCAAGGCTGGTATAGTTCTCGCTGGCGATCAGCTCAAGACCCTGCCGCTGGCGTTGCGCTTCGCGCTCGATCAAGTCAGCAATGATTGGATCGGTTGCGCGCAAATGTTCGAGCATCGTTTCTTCTCCCTGTCGTAGTGCTGTTCAAAAGCGAAAAAGCCGTTCTGTTCGCTGGCGCAAACCGGCAACCAGAACAAACGTACCATCATCGCTGCTTGCTTAGCTCACCGACTCACCGGGCTTTAACACGATGATCTCGGTGGTTACCCCAAACTCACGGCAATGCTCAGCCAACGCTTCCGGCGTGCCGGCGAGGATCGGGAACGTGCCGTAATGTTCGGGAATCGCATACTTGGCGCCGATCAGCTTCAGCGCATACGCCGCTTGGCGCGGATCCATCGTAAAGTGATCGCCAATCGGCAGGATGACCAGATCGGGGCGATACAGATCGCCGATGATCTGCATATCCATAGTCACGCAGGTATCGCCGGTATGATAGACGGTAAAGCCGTTGCTGAAGCGCAAGACATAACCGGCGGCCGTGCCCAGATTGATAATTTGGCCGTTTTCGTAGATGGTGCTGGAATGATGGGCCGTTGTCATCGTCGCGCGCACATCGGCCACCGTCACTGTGCCGCCCTTATTGAACCCAACCAATTGCGCCGCCGGGATGCCTTCACCTTCAAAGTACGGCACCATATCGTATTGGCATACCACCGTTGCCCCGGTTTCGCGCGCCAAATCGACGACATCGCCGATGTGATCGAAGTGGCCATGGGTGATAAAGATCGCTGCCAAGTTCTCGCGCACCCGCGCCTTTAACGGCTCTGGACAGATCGGGTTGCCGTCAACCCACGCATCGATCAAGATATTACGGCCCTCCGGCGTCGTCAGATGGAAGGTGCCATGACCAATAAATGTAATGGTGACATCACGCCCTAGCGTTGCCAAGGTTGCCTCCTTCCGGTCACAAATCACGAACTTCTTACGGGCCGATACCATCTATGGAAACCCGGCTTGGTGCTGATCGCGCCTTCAGTATAACACAGAGCATCATCCTCTTGACAACTGGCCCAGCCTCGGGTATAGTATACCCCCGGGGAGTATATTGTTACCGCTCGCACTGCGGCGAATCAGCTGCCGCTCACGAATCATTGAGGAGGATAGAACCAATGGCTAAGCCCATCGTAGTAAACGATTCCGATTTTGCCGAGAAGGTCTTGCAATCGAGCACGCCAGTCGTGGTCGATTTTTGGGCGCCGTGGTGCGGGCCGTGCCGTGTCATCGCCCCCATTCTTGACAAGCTGGCCAACGAGTACGAAGGCCGGCTCACCATCGCCAAGGTCAACACCGACGATAACGTCCGCTATGCTTCCCAGCTCGGCATTCAGGGCATTCCGACGCTGGTCATCTTTAAGAATGGCAAGGAAGTCGGGCGGTTGATTGGCGCGCGCCCGGAAGCGATGTATCGCGAGATCTTCGATAAAGTGCTGGCAATGGCGTGAACACTCCGCTGCCAACGCCCGACCCGGCAAATGAACAGCCTATGAACGCCGGTGGTCATCCATTAGCGCCTGAACGGCGCGACGAGCTAGTGCGCCGGTTACGGCGCATCGAAGGCCAAGTGCGCGGCATTCAGCGCATGGTGGAAGAGGGCCGTGACTGCCGCGATATTGTCCACCAGATCGCTGCCATCCGGCAAGCATTGGCTAGCGCCAATAGCGTTGTGCTCGAATGCTATGCGCAAAATTGCCTGAGCGATAGTGAGCGTTGCCGCGCCGAAACGATCAACGAGCTGATCGAGCTGTTTAAAGACGTGTGTTAGCCCGCTATGCGCCGGGAGTGAGCTGCTCGCTCACTTCCGGCGGATGCTATTCAGAACCGATTGCGGTTGCTACTTCACCGGTTTCCGTCGCATTCCCATTGAGCAAGATAGCCAGTAAATCGCGCACTGTCAACCCTTTCTGGGCCGGATGGCGCAACGGGCGATCGGCATAGATGGTGTACGCGTTATGCCGGCCCTCGCGCACATGTGAAATATAGCCAGCCTCATGCAGATCGTGCAAAATGCGCTGCACGGCCCGCTCGGTAATCCCAACCGTCTGAGCAATGTCGTGCGCTGTCACCCGCGAGTTGCGGGCAATGCAGAGCAAGACCTGCGCATGGTTGGTCAAGAATGTCCAACTCATACGATCGACTTTCTAGACGTATACCGCAAATACTCGTTTCATAATATTGTACCAGCGTTATTGATTACAAGCGAGGGGAAGGATACACACCCCAGTAGTGAGCGACTTCACGGCGCTGGGCCAAAGGTTGCTCGCCATTCGCGAATGATTTGCAGGTAGAAATCAGGCGGCAAGGGGCGACTATCACGGTCGGTGTACGCCGCCGGCGCCACGGCGGTATTTTCCGGCCACTCATTCCACGTCTCAATCAGCACCAGATCGGTATCGGGCGGGATAGCCGCGAGACTGGCCCGCAGAAAGGCGCCGGGAGCAACTGGCCCGCCGCCGGGAGGTTCATCACGTGGCTGCACCCGCGGGTCGCTTACCCCCGGAATGCGCGAGTTATCAAACCCCGGCCCGGCGCTGCTCACCTTAAACCCGCGCAATTCACCGGTATACGGCCCTACTAGCGCCGTCCCCCAGCGATAGACGCCATCCGCCGCTTCGACGCTGCTCGGCAAGCCTGCCGGCGGGGCGAGCGCCTGCGGGTTGAACCACGTCTCTTCGAGGATCAGCCACGGTTCGACGCCAAAATCGGCGCGAAAGGCATCTTTGACCGCTCGCCACAGCGCGCCGCTCAGTTCGAGATTATCGCAACACAGGGCCGTATAGGTGACGATAATCGGGCGACCATTGATCGTGGCCCACATCTCGCGCGGCACCCGCTGAAAGAAATCGCGAATGTGCAGGTTGTAGAAGAAATAGCCGCTCCGCGGGTCACCGAGGGGCAAGCGAGGCACGTTCGGGCCAAACCGGTAGCCATTGCCCATAAACTCTTGATACATGCCTTGCTGGGCCGTGGTATCGAGAAACATCCCGATCTGCAAGGGCTGCGCTAAGACACCGTTCGCTTGCACCAGCAAGTTGATCCGATCCTGTTGAAACCACGGATGCGGATGATTGCCCCAACTCACCGGAAAGACGATATCTATCCCGGTGGCGGCCATTGTGCGCAATTCGCGCTCGTACCAGTCATAGTTATACGAAGAATAGCTGAGGCCATCGCGCGGATCGGGATCATCGGGCAGCGGCGTCAACCAACCGGGAGGGACTGCGCGCAGTTGGTTAGGGTTGCATTCCTGTTGCGGGCAGTTGTACCAATAGAAAAAGAAGGTACCAATCGGCGGCCCGCGCCGCACCGGCGTTGCGGGAACTATGGTCGCCGCTGGCTGGCTTGGCCCGGCTCCACTTGGCAGTGAAGGCACTGGGGTTGCCATCGGCGCCGGTAGTGTTGGTCCGACATCACTTGGCGATGAAGAGACTGGCGTTGCCGGCGTAGGCTCAGCAGGCGGCAGGCTACAGGCAGCTACGGCAACGATCAGCGCAACCGCGATAAATAATCGTATGCGCACCAGTAGAGTCTTGATCGTATCCATACATAGGCAGTATAACACGATCAAGCGCCATCCGGCGGCTTAGCCAAAGACAACCACGGCGCGAGCAACCTGCCCGTGCCGTGGTTGCCGGTGAACGCCAACCTACTTCGCTGCCGCCACCTTATCAACCATCTTGGTCATCGTCTCGTCGTCGGTGATCGGATTGCGCAGGTTCTCAACCAGCTCCTGCGTCTCCTTCGAGGGTTCCTTGGTCAGCAAGCTAACGACCACAATCAAGATGATCGCCACCGGCAGACCAAAGATGCCCGAACCGAGGTGCGAGATGCCAAGGACGTTGAAGGCGGGATTGGTATAGTTGTTGAACATGTAGAAGAGGGTCACTGCCAAACCGCCGATCATACCGGCAATTGCGCCGGGGCCATTAGCCCGCTTCCAGAAGATGCCGAGCAGCACCACCGGGAAGAAGGTTGCGGCGGCCATCGAGAACGCCCACGCCACCATCTGCGCAATCAGCGCGAGGCGTGGGATAGCGAGCAAGGCAGCGATCACGGCGGCCACCACGATCATCGACTTGCCCAGCACGATGCGGGTGCTGAGGCTAGCCTTCGGATTGATCGTGCGGAAGTAGATATCGTGCGCAATCGCCGAGGCAATCACCACCAGCAGACCGTCAGCAGTGCTGAGCGCCGCTGCCATACCGCCCGCCGCAATCAGGGCGCCAATAGTATACGGCAGACCGGCAATATCCGGCGTCGAGAGCACCACGAGGTCGCCGTCGATGCCATCAGCGGTAGCGCGGCCCAACTCATTGAGCTGCAAAACGCCATCAACTCGCGCTTTGGTCAAAGTGGCGGCTGCACCCGAAATTTCACCGGCGCGCGCCTTGCCTTCGCCAAGGTCCTCCCATGGGCCAAGGTCAATCTTGCCGTTGCCATTCGCATCCTCAATGGTGATAGTCTTCGCGTTGATCAGGTTCTTCACCCAACCCGGCTCCTTGCCGATCTCAACGCCATCAACCGCCTTGAGGTCGCGGATCACGATCAAACCATTGCTCGCCCACGTCTTCGTCCAGCCCGGCAGTTCGCTGATCTGCTTGCCGACCACATTCTCAAGGATCTGCCAGCGCGAGAAAGCGGCGTAGGCCGGCGCGGTGAAGTAGAGCAAGAAGATGAAGAACAGCGACCAACCGACGCTCATGCGGCTCTCGCGCACGCTCGGCACGGTGTAGAAACGGATGAGGATGTGGGGCAGACCGGCGGTGCCCAGCATCAGACACGCCATAAGGGCAAGGAAGTTCCACGGGGTGCCGCGCCAGTCACCCAATTCCGGCTTATTGGCATCAGGGATCGGTTGCGCTGCCGGCGGGGTCAGGCTCCAGCCAAACTGGTTGTTGATCTGCCGCACCGCGTCAATGGCCGCTGCATTGCTCAGACCCTCGTTGAAGGGCGGGATGTAACCAGTGGTAATAAACTTACCCGGAACCACCGGCGACTCGCTCGTCTTCGACAGGCCCTGTTCTTTCTCAAGCACCTGAATGCGCTGGAGAGCCTGCCCGTAGCTCAACTGCGGCAACGGGAAACCGGTCAGTTGGATGGAAAGCGCGGTGACCGGGATCAAGTAGGCAATAATCAGGATGATATACTGCGCCACCTGCGTCCACGTCACAGCCTTCATCCCGCCAAGGAACGAACAGACCAGCACACCCGACAGGCCAAGGATCACGCCGATCGTGTAATCAACGCCGACGAAGCGCTGCATGATCAGGCCGACGCCAACCACCTGCGCAGTCACGTAGGTCAGCGACACGATAATCGCGCAGATCGCGGCCACCACGCGGGCGGTATTGCCACCGAAACGTGCGCCAACAAAGTCGGGAATGGTGTACTGGCCAAACTTGCGCAGGTACGGCGCAAAGAGCAGCGCCAGCAACACGTAGCCGCCCGTCCAGCCCATGATGTAGGCCAGACCATCGTAACCGAGCAACCAGAGCGTGCCAGCCATCGAGATAAATGATGCTGCACTCATCCAGTCGGCGCCGGTGGCCATGCCGTTAAACACCGCTGGCACATTGCGACCGGCGACATAATACTCATCGAGCGCCTTGGTGCGCGACAAAATGCCGATCGTCGCGTAAAGCGCCATCGTTAACAACAGGAAGATCCAACCGATGACTTGCGTGGGTAGACCGGCAAAGATCTCAAGCATCAGCATGATAAGACTGAAGCCAACCAGACCAAGCGTGAAGTAACCATAATAGCGCGCCAACCGGTTGCGGAAGACGCTCTGGGCCGAAGCAGACATGCGCGTTTCTCCTCTGCGACTACAGAAACTGATGCTGGACTAGCGATCGCGATCACTCAAACCGTACTTCGCATCCAACTTGTTCATGGCGTTGGCGTAATAGAAAATTTCCACCACGAACACGATCAACGATCCTTGGCTACCCATGTAGTAGCCGAGAGGAAAACCGGCAATCACGATGTTGTTCAGAGCTTCGACGAAGAGCACCGGCACATACGAAACCGCAAACCAGATCACGATCAAAATCGAGATCAGGCGCAGGTTCTCTTGCCAATACCGCCGATTCCGCTCCGCAACCGGGAGCTTGGACAGATCCGACATAGGACCTCCTTCACTTGCGCTGCACTGCTCCTTACAAGCGATGCATCCCTGCTGTCGCTGCAATCAATGCGCCGAATCTCACGAACATGGTGAAACGCGCCACGAACACGGTCGGCAACTCAAACGGCACAATGACCCGCACGCAACATGCCAGTTATGCATCTCATATCGCGGTGGGATGATTGTAGCAACCCTTTTTCAGCGCAGGTTAAGTTTTGTGTAAAGTTTTGGTAAATTCTTCCCCTGTTTCGTGTGGCTTCCTTCACGATCCCGCGTTGCATGCCAGCGTGCTATAATCGGTGGCGACAGAACGCTGTGCTGCATTAGAGCACAGCGCCTCGTACGGGCGCCGCGCCGCTGCGCCCCAACGACACGAGGTACGGACGCCGCGCTGCTGCGCCTCCCCACAACAAGATGTATGGGCACAGCGACGCTGTGCCCCACGATGAAAGGAACCATGTATGACGAACGGAGCTATCACCCAATTTATCCGTTATCATTTTCGCCATTTCAACGCGGCGGCACTCGTTGATGCCGCCGAGGGCTACCGCGCGCATCTCGCCAAAGGCGGCCAGATGATGATCACACTGGCCGGCGCAATGAGCACCTCCGAACTCGGCCTTTCGCTGGCCGAGATGATCCGGCAAGAGAAGGTGCATGCCATCTCATGCACCGGCGCTAATCTGGAAGAAGATATCTTTAACCTGATCGCGCACGATTTTTACGAGCGAGTGCCGCACTACCGCGACCTCAGCCCCCAGCAAGAGCAAGAGCTGTTCGAACGCCACATGAACCGGGTGACCGACACCTGCATCCCGGAAGAAGAGGCAATGCGCCGGCTCGAGAAGGCCTTGCTCGATGAGTGGATAAACGCTGACCGGGCCGGCGAGCGCTACTTCCCGCACGAGTTTATCTACCGCATTTTGCGGTCGGGCAAACTCGAACAGTATTATCAGATCGATCCGCGCGATTCGTGGGTCTACGCCGCGATGGAGCGCAATCTGCCGATTTATGTGCCGGGGTGGGAAGATTCGACCACCGGCAATATGTACGCGGCCCACTGCATCACCGGCGAGATCAAGAACGTACATACCGTGCGCACCGGCATCGAGTATATGATCGATCTGGCCGATTGGTATACACGCACCTCAGCCGAAGCTTCGATCGGTTTCTTCCAGATCGGCGGCGGTATCGCCGGCGACTTCCCGATCTGCGTCGTGCCGATGTTGCACCAAGATTTGGGCCGCGAAGGGGTGCCGGTGTGGGGCTATTTCTGCCAGATTAGCGACTCGACCACTAGCTATGGCTCGTATTCGGGCGCGGTACCCAACGAGAAGATTACGTGGGGCAAGCTGGCGGTTGATACTCCCAAATTTATTATCGAGTCTGATGCGACCATTGTGGCGCCGTTAATCTTTGCGATCGTGCTCGGTTGGTGAGACCGTCGGATAGGAGCGTCGCATAGCGGCGTGGCGTTCCCGCCACACTGCTGTGTGGCGCTACATCGGGAGAATGGCACGATGGCTACGCTGCAATCTTCTGCATCTGCACCTGCAAAGAGGCGTTCGTTCGTGCTGACCGCGTTGCAATACCTGATTGTGACGGTGGTAGTGCTCTATGGAACCCTGTGCATCGGGATATATCTAGTGCAAGAACGGTTGCTCTTTTTTCCTGAACGGTTGCCTCCTGGCTCCCGCTACACCTTTGACCTGCCGCACGAAGAGCTGTTTATTCCGGTTGACGGCGCTGAATTGCACACCCTATGGTTTCGCACCGCTGATCCGCGGGGTGTCGTGCTCTATTTTCACGGTAATGGCGGCAACGTCCAAATTGCCGAGGTGGTGGCGCCTCATTTGATCGAGCGCGGCTACGATGTGGTGATGGCCGATTACCGCGGCTATGGCCTCAGCACCGGCGCAATTAGCAGCGAAGCACAACTGCTCGCCGATGCGGAAGCAGTCTATGCATGGGTGATGGAACGCTACCCTGAACCGCAAATCGTGCTCTATGGCAGCTCGCTGGGCAGCGGTTTCGCTTCATGGTTGGCGGTCAATCACCAACCACGCCTGCTCATTCTGGAAAGCCCATATTACAGTATCGAAACAATTGCCCGCCGCCGCTTTCCATGGGCGCCGAGTTTTTTGCTCAAGTACCCATTGCGCTCGTATAGCTGGATTGGTCAAGTGCGTTGCCCAGTTGTGATCTTCCACGGCACGAATGATCACGTCATACCGTTTGCCGACGGCGAACGGCTGGCGGCTGAAGTGACCGCGCCACTCTCGTTCTACCGGCTGGAAGGCGGCGGCCACGTCGACTCGATCTCTTTCCGGGTTTATTACGAGGCCATTGACCAAGCGCTGGGCAGTAGCCGGCAATAGCGAGGATACGCGATGCTGCGTTTTGCGCTGAATATTTCACTCACCTTGCGCGAACAACCATGGCGTGAGCGGTTTGAGACCGCAGTCCGATTGGGATTTGGCACCGTCGAATGCTGGTGGCCGGATGGGGTCGATCTTGCCGCGCTGGCTCGTCACATTCGCGATGCTGGGTTGCAGATCGCGCTGGTGAACTTTCCCGCCGGTAATCTTGCGCAGGGTGAGCGCGGCTGGCTGAATCACCCGGAACGCCAACACGAATGGCGGGCGGCTGTGCCACAAGCGTTGGACTTCGCCCACCAGATTGGGTGCCCGCGCATGAATGCGCTGGTGGGCAAGTTGTTGCCCGATGAATCACGCGAGAGCCAACTGGCGCGGGTGCGTGACAATTTGGCGTGGGTATGCGAGCAGGCCGCCGCTGCTGGAATTGAGGTGGTGGTCGAGTCGCTCAATGCGTGGGAGAATGCCGGCTACCTGTTGACTACCACTGCCGAGACGCTAGCGCTGCTTGATAGCGTGGGAGCGCCGAACCGACGCTACCAATACGATGTCTACCACATGCAGTTGATGGAGGGCAACATCACCCGCACCATTTGCCAGCACATCAACCGGATCGGGCACATACAGGTGGCTGATGCGCCTGACCGCCACCAACCCGGCACCGGCGAATTGCGCTTCCCCTTCATCTTTCGCGCCATTGCGGAGAGCGGGTACACCGGCTTCATCGGATTAGAATTTGTGCCGTACGGTGACATAGCGGCATGTTTCAATTGGCTGCCGGCCAACCGGCGCGAACCGATTGACCCGGCAAGGCTGCAATGGGCGGAATAGGGTAAACTTCACCGGCTAGCCGCGCTCGCAACCGCTATACATGTTATGCTATTCATGCATTGTATAGCGGAGCGCAGCCATGACAACCGAACCATTGTTACTTATTACCGGCTTGTTACTGGCGATTAGCGTCGCCGCCACCCGCGCCTCGAACCGGTTTGGCGTGCCGGCGCTCATCCTCTTTATGGCCATTGGCATGCTGGCTGGTTCTGACGGGCCGGGTGGCATCGCCTTCACCGACGCCGCCGCAGCCCAACTGATCGGCGTCATCGCCCTAGTTTACATTCTCTTTTCCGGCGGTCTCGATACTGACTGGCCCATTATCAAGCCGGTGCTCACTGAGGGATTGATCCTCGCCAATGTTGGCGTATTGGTCAGCACGATCATTGCCGCGGCGGGGGCACGGCTCATTCTTGGCTTCGACTGGCCGTTAGCATTGTTATTAGGGGCGATTGTCTCCTCAACCGACGCGGCGGCAGTCTTTAGCGTGATGCGCACGCGCGGCATTCATCTCAAGCACCGTCTCGAACCGCTGATTGAACTTGAATCGGGCAGTAACGATCCGATTGCGGTCTTTCTGACGATCGGGCTGACGCAATTGCTCATCAACCCGCAAGCCACCATCATCAGCCTTGTACCGGCCTTTATCTTCCAAATGGTGCTGGGCGCAGCCGGCGGCTATGCGTTTGGCCGCTTAATGATCTGGGTCGTTAACCGCATCCGGCTGCAACAAGAGGGGCTGTACGTCGTGTTGACGATTGCGCTGACGCTGCTGACCTACGGCTTTACCGCGCTCATCGGCGGCAACGGCTTTTTGGCGGTCTATTTGGCCGGGATTGTGCTCGGCAACGCCAACATCGTGCATAAACGCTCGATCTTGCGCTTCCACGACGGCGTCGCGTGGCTCAGCCAGATTGCGATGTTCCTCATTCTCGGGCTGCTTGTGTTCCCGTCGCAACTGCCGGCAGTGGCCGGACAAGGCTTGGCCATGGCGCTGTGGCTCGTCTTTGTGGCCCGGCCATTGTCGGTCATGATCGCCATTGGTTGGAAACGGCGCTCGCTGGCGCAACTCTTGATGATCTCGTGGGCCGGATTGCGCGGCGCGGTGCCGATCGTGCTGGCCACGTTCCCGCTCTTGGCCGGCGTCCCTGATGCGCCGCTCTTGTTTAACCTTGTCTTCTTTATCGTACTGGTATCAGTATTGGTGCAAGGGGTTTCAATTAGCTGGGTCGCGCGCCGGCTGGGTGTGATGAGCACCCAACCGGAACAGGTGGACAGCCATCTGTTTGTGCCTGATGTGAGCGGCGCCAGCCAGATTCTGGAAGCGCACATTCCGTCTGATTCGGCGCTAGTGGGCAAATCACTGATCGATGCCGATCTGCCACGCGGGTTGTTGGTCGTGCAGATTCAACGTGAAGACGGCTACATTATCCCGAACGGCAGCACCGTTTTTGCACCGGGAGACCGGCTGGTCTTGCTGGTCGCGCCAGCGGCGTTACCGGCAATTACCGACCTCTGCGCGAGTTGCAGTCTCAAGCCGATTGGGCCGATCCAGATCGGCGCGCAGGGGCAAGTACAGGCGCGGGAGACAAACGTCAATGCGAATTAAAGAAGGGGCATAGCGCTGCTATGCCCGTACCGGAAAGAGCGGTTAATCGTTTAATTCGACCTGATCGCCGCTGGAGATAAAGATGATCTTCTCGGCCATATTCAAGGCCCGGTCGGAAACCCGCTCGAAGTTGTGAGCGATAAAGAGCAGATCGGCGGTTTCGGGAGGGGAGAGTTTAGCGACCAAGGTACGCTTCAACTGCTTGTACTCGTGGTCGATCTCGTCCTCTTGGGCGATAATGTCTTTGATCGCATCAGCGCCGCCGTTGGCGAGCGCAGCAAGCGTTCGATCAAGATTGGCCTGCGCCGTCTTGCCCAACACCACGAGCTCTGCCGGCGCTGCTAGCGGCCCCCGATTGGGGTCAGGACTACCAATCACCATCTTGGCCGTGCTCTTGGCATAATCAGCGATTCGTTCCAGCTCATAGCTCATCGCGATGGCGGCCACAATCCGGCGCAGATCGCGCGCTACCGGCTGTTGGGTCGCGATCAGGTTGATCGCTTGCTGCTCGATAGAGTCTTTGGCCGCGTTGAGAGCGGCATCGCCGGCCACCACCGCCTTGGCCAACTCAGCATCTCCCCGTTCCAGCGCCGAAATGGCCCGCTCAAGCGCCACACTGACGGCGCGCCCCATGTCCACCACCTGCTTGCGCAGGGCATCCAATTCGTGATCAAAGTGCTCACGCGGTCGCATGAAGGTTGCTCCTTCCCCATGTGCAACTCCGGTACTTCTAGGATACACGCTTTGCGGCCATCACGCTAGTAGGGACAACGAATGGATAACGAATAAACGAATGGGAAACGAATGGGGGTTGCGTGGCGGCGGCAAGTAACCGCTACCGCATGAAGCGTTGCATCCGTGCTATACTGAGCGCGGCTAGCAGCAGCTTGCTGCTAGGCTCGTGGTTTCGGGCTTTGTTACCCGGAGGAACTATGTCAACTCTTATCGAAGCGATCATTGCCCGCGAGGTGCTTGACTCGCGCGGCAACCCGACGATCGAGGTCGATGTTCGGCTGGAGAGTGGCGATGTAGGGCGGGCGATTGTGCCGAGCGGCGCATCAACCGGCGCGCACGAGGCGCTTGAGCTGCGCGATGGCGATAAGTCGCGCTACAACGGGAAGGGTGTGCTCAAGGCGGCACAGGCGGTGAATCAAGACATTGCCGAGGCGCTGATCGGCTTTGATGCCGCCGATCAGATTGCGCTCGATAACGAGCTGATCGCGCTCGACGGCACGCCTAACAAGAGCAAGCTGGGGGCGAACGCGATTTTGGGGGTGTCGCTGGCGGCTGCCAAGGCTGCCGCCGCCGCGTTTGGCATGCCGCTCTACCGCTACCTCGGCGGTGTGTATGCCCACGTGCTGCCGGTGCCGATGATGAATATTATGAACGGCGGCCAGCACGCCACCAATAGCACCGACTTTCAGGAGTTTATGATCATGCCAGTCGGGGCGGAAAGCTTCCGCGAGGGCTTGCGCTGGGGCGTCGAGATTTACCATGCGCTCAAGAAGGTCATCCATGATCGCGGTTTTAGCACAACAGTGGGTGATGAGGGCGGCTTTGCGCCAAGCTTGCCAACCAACGACGCCCCACTGCAATTGATTATGGAAGCGATCGAAAAGGCCGGCTACCGTCCCGGCGAGCAGATTTTCATCGCGCTTGATCCGGCCACGACTGAGATCTACGAAGACGGCAAGTATCACCTCAAGCGCGAGGACCGCTCGTTGACCAGCGCCGAGATGGTTGATTACTGGGTTGATCTGGCCAATCGCTACCCCATCATCTCGCTCGAAGACGGCTTGGCCGAAGATGACTGGGAGGGTTGGGCGCTGTTGCGGGCTAAGCTGGGCGATAAGGTTCAACTCGTTGGCGATGACTTCCTTGTCACCAATGTGCAACGATTGCAGCGCGCCATCAATGCTCGCGCCGCCAATTCGATCTTGATCAAGCTCAACCAGATCGGTTCACTAACCGAGACGCTGAGCGCGATCCAGTTGGCGCAGCGCAGCGGATGGACGGCGGTGGTCTCGCACCGGTCGGGCGAGAGCGAAGACGTGACGATCGCCGATTTGGCGGTGGCGACGAATGCCGGCCAGATCAAGACCGGCGCACCGGCCCGCACCGACCGTATCGCGAAGTACAACCAGTTGCTGCGGATCGAGGAGGAGTTGGGCAGTGCGGCGAAGTACGCCGGACGGAGTGCGTTTAAGGTGTAAGCAGGGGTACGCAGGGGCAGAGCGGTGCTCTGCCCCTGCGACGGTTTACCGCTGGTCGACGGGGATGTAATCGCGCCGCTGTGAGCCAACATACACCTGCCGCGGGCGAGTGATCTTCTGCTCGGGGTCTTCGAGCATCTCAAGCCACTGCGCCAACCAGCCTGACGCGCGCGGAATGGCGAACAGGAAGGGGAAATACTCGATTGGGAAGCGCAGGGCCTGATAGATCAACCCGCTGTAGAAGTCCACATTCGGGTAGAGCTTGCGCGCGATGAAGTAATCGTCCTCTAACGCCGTCCGCTCCAGCTCCATCGCCACATCGAGCAGCGGGTTGGCCGCCGTCGCCGCAAAGACTTCGTGCGCGATCTTGCGAATGATTTTGGCCCGTGGGTCGTAGTTCTTGTAGATGCGGTGGCCAAAACCCATCAGACGCATCTCACCCTTCTTCACCCGCTCGATAAATCCCGGCACATTCTTGGGGTGGCCAATCTGCTGCAACATCCGCAGCACTGCCTCGTTGGCGCCGCCGTGGAGCGGGCCGTACAGCGCCGCCGCCGCCGCCGCCAGCGCATTGTAGGGATCAGCGTGGCTCGACCCGACGCTGCGCATCACCGATGTCGAGCAGTTCTGTTCGTGATCGGCGTGCAGAATAAAGAGCACGTCCAGCGCTTTGGCCAGCACCGGGTTGACCTCGTAATCGCGCTGGTTCATGTAATCCATCATATAGAGCAGGTTGGCGGTATAGCTGAGCGAGCTGTCGGGCAAGTTGAAGGGCCGGCCAATCCGGTGGCGGTAGGCGAAGGCGGCAATGGTCGGGATCTGGCCGATAATGCGCCAAATCTGCTTCTCGCGCACCGCCGGATCGTGAATGTTCTTGGCTTCGGGGTAGAGAGTTGACATCGCCGCGACCGAGCTGATCAAGATACCCATCGGGTGCGCATCGTAGCGGAAGGCTTGGATCAGCTCAACGAGGCTGTTGTGCAGAAAGAGGTGCCGGCTGATGCGGTACTCCCACCATGCCAATCGCTCTTTTGAGGGCAATTCACCGTAGAGCAGCAGATACGCCACCTCAAGGTACGAGCTTTGTTCCGCTAGTTGCTCGATTGGGTAGCCGCGATACTCCAAAATCCCTTTATCGCCGTCAATGTAGGTGATGCTGCTCTTGCACGAAGCGGTGTTAAGGTAGGCCGGATCGTACGACATCAAACCGAAATCATCATCATCAGTCTTGATCTGGCGCAAGTCGGTCGCGCGAATGGTGCCATGCTCAATCGGGATTTCGTACGTTTTACCGGTGCGATTGTCGGTAACGGTGAGGGTGTTCTTGCTCATAGCCGTGCTCTTTCGTTATACTACGACTGCATCGCCATTGATACTTTTGGCCGTCCACACTGATGCCGGAAGCTCGATTGCGACGGCAACGCATTTATATGGCGTTGTGGTTCGGTGCTATTGTACCAAAAGTTGTTACAGATTGCACAGGCTTGCCGAAAAGCGCCCGCAACCGGTCTAACCGGGTTGTTAGGCGTCATCCGGCGCGATAATTTCAATTGGAATGCGCCAGACCGGTTCGCTGGCATCGCGCAATGGCACCAGCTCGAGCGAGGGCCAGCGGTAGCTGCCCACGACCAGCCAGTAGCGGCCCGGCGGCAGATCGGCGGGAATAGCCAACCGGCGATCATCAATGATCACTTCGCCGGCTTGCCACAGGCTGGTTGGGCGTCCGCCAGCCGCCGGCGGGCCGTCAGCGTCAGTAATGAGTTCATCGCGATCGTTGCGCAGATGGAGCATGATGCTCCGTTCATCGAGATTGCCGCGCAACGCCTGCCACCACAGGGTGATGGCCAATGTATTGCCAGCAACGACTCGATCGGCAAGCAGATCATAGCCGCGCAACAGCATATCGTCGCCAAATTGGGCCGCGAGCGATTGCAGCGGGCGGTCAATGCGCGCGGTCATGAGCGGGTATTGGGCCACCCAATCGAGGGTAATGCCGCCGGCGCGATCGATCGTGAAGGCGAAGAGGTCAACCGGCGTGAGCAGCGCGCGCTGGTCGGCGCCGACCCAAAGGCGGGCAGTGTACGATCCGGGTAAAGCTGCGCCTTGCTGAACGCCCAACGGCAATGGCTCACCGGCAGCGCCAAAGGCGACCGGCGCACCGGTCGCGAGATCAATCGCCACCGTTGCCGATTGGGTTGTCGCCGCCGGCCAAAAGCGCAGGCCGTAGCGGCCAAAGAACGTTCCCTGCCGCCGATCCCACAGTTCAAGCGCCACTACTAACGGCCCGCTGTCGGGATTGAGTACATCAATGGTGGTTGAGATCCGCAACCCATCAGCTACGCTGGCCGTGCTGAGCGCAACGCTATGGGGTATGACTCTGGCGCTGGCAGGCGGGGACGCCAGCAGACTCACGGCCCACAACCGGACGGGAGTAGCGCCGGCTTGGATGGCGAGGGTGTGCGGCGTGGTCAGCGGCCCAATCGTGATTGCGCCGAGACCTGCCGGCGCCACGTAACGCCGGCCATCAATGATCAGCGCAGCCGGGGTGAGGGTGACGGTTTGGCGCTGAATCCAGCGCGTTGCCTGCTCTTGGTTGGGCGATGGGGTGGCGGGAGACAGCCGGTTGGCGCTCACCGGAATAGTGACGGATTGCGCCCCATCCACCACCTGCGCCAACCGCAGATGGGCGAGCAACCCTTCTGGTCACCGGTAGAGACGGTACGATCCGCCGCTCCAGATCGGCGGATCGGCGTACCCCCACGGGGTGGGGTCTGCGTCGCGTTGCAAGAGGGCGTAATCGGCGACGGCATCGGGTTCACCCGCGCTCGATGAGGCGTAGCCGGTGCGCACATCGCCCCAGACTACGGCGTGATCGAGCAGATAGGCTGCCAGACCGCTGGTGACGCCTTGCACACGCGGGTCGCCAGTGAGCCAGACAGTGCTGCCGGCAGGCACCAAGCGGCGCAATTCGCGCAGCGCCGGCAATTCGTTGGCAAATAGGCCGGGTTGGCCCCAATGATCGGCCACTACTCTGCCGCCGGTGAACGCCACAGCGCCACCGATCACGCCAGTTACGCTAACAGCCACTAACCGGCGCAGCCATTGCGGACGCGCGCGCAGATGATCGAGCGCCGCCTGCAACCCGCTAGCCGCCAACGCGCCAGCCAACCAACCCATCTACGCCGCCGCCCTGAGGTAGCCATAGTGGTATTCCGCACCGAAGCGCAAGTAGAGCAGAAACCCGCCTGCACCGGCCAGCAGGCCAAGCCAGCGACCGCGCTGCGGCCCGGCTAGCAGGCCATAGCTGGCGAAACCGGCCAACGACATTGCCGCCAGCCACAGCAGTGGGGAAAGCGGTTCAGGCGCTTCGCGCAGACGGAAGAGCGTGAGACCCACAATATCGCTCAGCGGCACGAAGCGAAACAAGCCGAGGGTAGTCAGTGTCAGGCTGTAGCGATAGTTAAAGCCGGCAAAATAGTCGGGAATAGTCGGAGCGGCCAGCACGATGGTGAGCAGGACAAGGATCAGCGCCCGCTGGATTAGCGGCCAGCGGGGGCGCGTTTGCCAGAGGGTGACAACCCCGATCCCAACGGCCATCAGCCCGATCGGGCCAAGGGCCGGGTAATAGGCAACAGGAATGGCGGCCAGACCGATGGCGGCGGCGATCAAAGCATTGAACGGCTGGCCGGGAGCTGGCTGCACCGCGGCCAGCCCAAGAATCAGCGCCAGCGGGATGAGCGGCCACGCCGCCAGTTGCATGCCAAAATTGAAAAAACTTGTCCAGAGCAACAGGCCGTTGAGCGCCGCCAGCAGCGCGCCGAAAGCGGCTGGGCCGCGCCGCAGATCAAACAGCGCCTGCAAGAGGACATAGGTTCCGATCACGCCGAGGGCGCGCAGCCATGCCAGCAGCGGGGCAAAGCTCAGCAGCGGTTCGCCAGCGCTAAGCAGATCAACGCTCCCTTGCCAGATGCTAAAGCCGAGCGTCAACCCAATGCTAGGTGGATCGGCATTGATGTTGCGCAGCGGGTTGGCGGGGGCGGTCGCAATCGCGCTGACCGGGCCGCGGGTGAGATAGCGCGCGACCGGACAGGAATTTTCGACATCCCAGCCGCCGCCGATGGGAGCAACATACCCATAGCTGAAGAGCGGCGCTACGCCGATGGCGACCCCGATCAGCGCCACCAGCAGCGCCGGCCAATGCTGGCGCAGCGCTGCGGCGAGGTCAGGCGGCCCGTATCGTCACCATACTATTCCATTGAGCAGCCCGCCGAGCGGGAGCAGCAACCCTAACGCCCAACCTAACCCACCCACTAGCCGCACCACCTAATAGCCAACAAGGATGGTCAGGGCATAGCCTAGCAAGGGCGCAAGCAAAGCGCGCCACGGTTGCAAGGCGGCAGGCAGCAACAACCGCGCCAAGCCCCAGCCATTCCAGAGGGCAAGGGCGCTAGCGACGAACAGGGTCAACCCAACGTGCAGCAGCTCATTCATAGCGGGATACGGTAGGGCCACACGGCTCGATGGCCCCACCGCCGTTGCAAACTGGTCACTGAATTGTATCACAGCGCGGCAATGGCGCTGCCGCAGGGGGATTAGCGCTGCACCGCGGCCCCCGGTTGGCGTACCATTACCCACAACACCACCATCGCGGCCAGATTCAAACTGACCGCCACCCCGATCAAGAGCGGCAGCGAGACATCGTACAACACGCCGAGCACGGCGCTGCCGGCAAACCAGCTCAAGCCAAACCCGGCGTTAAACAGACCATACGCCGCGCCACGGCGCTCAACCGACGCTAATTGGGTCACTGCCGCGCGCAAAATCGATTCTTGCGCGCCAAGGGCGATACCCCACACCATCACGCCGAGCACTGCCGCAATCAGACTGCCACTGAAGAGCAACGGCGTGCTGAAGGTCGCCAGAGCCGTCACACCAATCAAGGTTTGCAAACCGATCCGGTCGTAGAGGAAGCCAAAGCCCAAGGCCGCCACTGCATCAACCACCATGGCCAGCGCATAGAGAGCCGGGATCGCGGCAGCCGGCAATAGCTGAGTGCGCTGGAAATGGAAAGCGGCCAACGCAAAATCAACGCTCGCGGCGGCAAACAAACCCACGCTGATCAGATAGAGCCAGAAACAACGGTTGAAGCCGGTGGTAGTGAGCGACGGCGTTTTGCCAGCCAAATCAGCCGGTTGGGGAAATAACGCTCGCGCTGTGAACAAGACGGCCAGACAGAGCAGACCAGGCACAATCAGGATGCCAAACGCAACTTGAAAACCCCAGCCGGCAGCCAGCACAGCGGCCAAGAGCAACGGCGCCGCCACTGCTCCCACCTGATCGAGCGCCTCGTGCAAGCCAAACCCCTTGCCGGAACCAACTCGATCGGCGGCATACGAGATCAGCGTATCTTTGGCCGGACTGCGCAACGCCTTGCTAAACCGCTCGACCATCAACAGGCCGACAGCCAGCGGCCATGCATTGGCCAAGGCCAACATCGGCACGGCAATGATAGTGAGTGTATAGCCAAAGATCGTCATCAGCCAATACCGGCGGGTGCGATCGCTAAGATAACCAAACACCAAGCGCAAACCATAGCCGATCAACTCGCCAACGCCAGCGGTGATGCCCACGACCGCGCCGCTTGCGCCGAGCAACGCCAGATACTGACCGCTCAAACTCCGCCCGCCTTCATAGACCATATCGGCCAGCAGGCTCACCACCCCCATGAGCAGAATAAACTGCACCGCCCGCCGGCTGGTAACAGAGAGGGATTGCATCGCTGACCCCTTAATACTCAGACATGCGTCCGGCGACCGCCGCCAGCGCATACCATAGTGCGACCGCCGCCAGCCGCGCTGTGCGGTCATCAATATCGTACCGCGGATTCAGTTCGCTGAACTCGATCAAACGGATACGATGTTCAGCGCCGGCCAGCATTGCCAACGACACCAACTCCTCGCCGCGCATGCCGAGCGGGTTAGGGGCGCTCACACCGGGAGCTTCGGCAGATTGTACCACGTCCAGATCGAACCCCCAGCCGATACTGGCCGCATCGCTCGCCGCCAACAGCGCCTGCACCGTCGCCGCAACACCGGCGCGGCGCGCTTCGCTCAGCTCGACGATTGTGGCGCCGCGTTCTTGCAGATAGGCGGTATACACCGGCGAATTGGCATAGGGTTGCGTGCCGATCACCCAATACCGGCGCGGATCGATCAAACCGGTTTCGATCAATTGGCGGTAGGGGGTGCCGCTATTGGCGGGATGATCGGCGCGCACATCGTAGTGGGCATCAATATTGATCGCTAGGACAGGCGCCGGCGCGACGGCAGCCAGCGCCGCCAGATCAGGGAAGCTGATGTCATTGCCGCCGCCGAGGCTGATCAACAACTTCCCATCAGCGATAATCTGGGCGGCGATCGCGCGGTGGCGATCGTGGATCGCCTCTAGATCGCCATCAACCGGCACATCACCGAGATCACAGATGGGCAGATTGGCGATCCCAGCCACACCCAGCCGGTAGAGACACCGCCGGATCGCAGCCGGCCCTTGGGCTGCACCGGCCCGGCCCCGATTGCGTTGCACGCCAAGGTCTTGCGGGCAACCGAGGATCACCACCGCGGCAGAATCATAACCGGCGCTGCCGGGGATCACCACTTCACCCAGCCGCCGGTCGTTGGGATCAGCACGGCGATAGAACAGCTCGCTTGCGGGTGGAATGAGCTGTTGGAAGAGCGGCTTCACTGGCGGAAGAAATCGATCACTTGGCTGCGTTCTTCTTCGCTCGGCATCAGCTCGATGAACGTGATCCGATGCCACGGGAAGATCACCGCTTGCACGCTGGCGGCCAGATACGGCACCGGCTTGCCATCACGCTTGCGCATATTGGTAACTTTAATGAAAAGATCGCCGGGCTGCGGTTCTTGATCAATATCGGCCAGCAGCGGATCTTCGCCGGTAAGATGAAGAATGACCGTTTTCGGCATAGAGAAGCCTCCGCGAATGTATCAAACCTTATGAACTCACTTCAAACCGCACCAACAGCATCCCAAACTGCACCTCATCGCCGTGCTGCAGCGGCATCGGCTGGCCGGGAGGCAGGCGCTGGCGGTTGAGAAACGTCCCGTTTGCGCTGCCGAGATCCTCAAGCCCATAACGATTATTTGAACACACGATCCGGGCATGGCGGCGCGAGACACCGGCATCATACCCGCCATCGAGACTGAAATCAACATCGGGGAAAAAGCCGCGCTGCTGGTCTTTGCGCCCGATCAGCAATTCGGGCGCCGCTGGCAACTCAATCCGCCGGCCCGAACTCAGCACGACCAGCGCAAGCGCCGGCCCGACCGCTGGGTTCGCCGGCGCCGGCAAAATCGTCGCCCCATCCTCAACTAGTTCGGCTGCTTCAGCGGCTGCCCGGTTGAGCGAAGCGGTGGTTTGGCGTTGGGATTTGGTATTGATGAGGCTAGCACCGCAGACGGTGCAGAAGATAGTGCCATCGAGCTGTTGGGCTTGGCAGTAGCTGCAGATGATCATGGGTCTTCTACTCCGGCCTACGATGACTCTTCGCGCCCGATCAAACTGCGCGTCCCGTACTTAATCCGCTTCCGTCCTTCAGCGCTAGCCTGTCCTGACCGGAGCAAGCGGGTCGCCTCTTCTTGCACGGTGCGGGCCAATTCGACTTGGCCAGCCTCGAAAAGGCGGGTACCGGCCATTTGCAAAAGCCGGGTCGCCTCTTCTAGTTTTCCTTCTTCGGCGGCTTGCCATGCGCTAGCCTGCAACCGGTAAGCAACCAGCCGTTCGAGCCAGTGTTTCACTGTCGGATCAACACTATCGCCAACCTCATCAGGGTCGCGAAACGCGACCGGCAGCGTCTGCTCGTGGCTCTGGGTTGCGCTATCGCTACCTGGCGTGCGGTAACGCAGCGTGAGGCGCAGCAAGGTATGCCGGCCAACCGGCAACGGCGGCACCACCATCTCGATCAATAACGCTTGCGTATCGTTCTCTGGCCAATCGCCGAGCGCCGCCGTCCAGACAAAATCCGCTTCTTCGATCACCGGCAGCGGGCCGATAAAGGGGCGCACCCGATCGAGCGAGCGCACCAACGCCTGCGGCGGCAAGGCCAGCCGTACCTGCACATCTTGCGCAAACAGGTTATGCATGCGCTCAACTTCAGCGGTAAAGATCTTGGTGATCTCGTTGGCGGAAGTGATATAGTGCGTGCGACTATTCTCGCGAGCGGCAATCGTCTCGAGCAAATCTTCATTCCACTCACTGCCGATGCCCAACGCCGTAATCCCAATCCCGCGCGTTTGGGCGCGGCGCGCGATCTCGACACAGCGCCCTTCATCGCCATAGGTGCGGCCATCGGTCAGTAAGAGCAAGCGATGAACGGCGCGCGGCATCATAGCCCGTTGCAATTCTTGCACTCCCAGCGCCAAGCCAGTTGCCATCTCGGTGCCGCCGGCAGCCTCAATCGCGCTGATGTGGCGCTTAATTTCCTGCCGCGCCCGCGCCAGTTGGGCCGGCACCACCACCTCGGCGCGATCATTAAACGTTACCAGCGCAAAGCTTTCGTTATCGCCAAGCAGGTCGAGAATCTGCATCGCCGCCTGCTTGACCTGCTGCAACCGTTCGCCGCGCATCGAGGAGCTGCGGTCAATGACCAAACAGAGGTTGAGCGGCAAGCGTGGCATCTTGGTTGCACCGCTTTGGGCCGCCAACTCAATCAGCGCATAGAGCAACTGCGGCTCGGCGCTAGCCGGCAAGACACTACGGCTTGGCGTGATGCGCAGATCAACCTTGCTCATCGCTGGCCCTCATCGAGCGGCAACGACACCACAACCACCGAGATATTGTCATCGCCGCCGGCCAAGTTCGCCAGCGCGATCAGCTCACGGCAGACATCGTGCGGCCATGGGCTATGCTGCAACGCCCGTTCAATCGCCTTTTCTTCCACCATGCTCCACAGGCCATCGCTGCATAAGACAATATGGGAGCAATTATTGAGCTGATGATAGACAAAATCAACCGCCACCTGCGGCTGCTGGCCAACCGTGCGGTAGAGCTGGTTGCGCAGCGGATGCTCCCGCGCTTCATCGGGATCGAGCTGACCGAGCGCAATCAACCGTCCCACCGTCGAATGGTCGGTCGTGAGTTGGCGCAACCCGCCCGGCTCATACACATAGCAGCGCGAATCGCCGACGTGGGCGACATAGAGGCCGTGGCCAATCACTAAAGCCGCGGTGCAGGTCGTGCCCATATCGGAACCGAGCACCTGCGCTTCGCGCCAAATCGCAGCATTTGCCTCTTGCACCGCTTCGATCATCAGCGGTTGCAACGCCTCAAGCAAGCCATCTTCGATCACCGGCAAGACAAGGCGTTCCAGCACACTGGTCAGCACCGTCTGCACGGCCAACCGGCTGGCTACTTCACCACCCTGATGGCCACCCATACCATCAGCCACGATAAACAGTCCCACCGGCACATCACTGCCCTCGCGCGGCAAGGTCATGATCATCGCCAAGGCACAATCTTGATTCGTTTCCCGCACCCGGCCAATATCGCGCAACGCGGCAGCAGCAAAGCCCTGCGCCGAGCGATGCAGTGTCAAGGCCGGTTGGTAATCCTGCCCAATCTGGCGAGTGCCGTCTTCTTCAGGCGGCGTCAGCCCCATCGGCGCCAACCGTTCGGGCGGTGATCCCGACGGATGCAACGGTTGCGTGGGAGAGTTATCGTGAGCTGGCACGGTTTCGTCCGGCATAGCGGCACCATTCCCTTACCCTGCAAATCACGCTTTGAGCGCATAGAGATGATGATCCATCGAGCCAATATAGACTACGCCATTGACAATCATCGGCGATGAGACGATGGGGCCATCGGTGAGGTATTTCCAGATCAACTGGCCGCTACCGGCATCGAGACAGTAGATGGCCTGATCGACGGCGCCAAAATAGAGCCGGCCACCTTCCACCCGCGGAGATGAGGTGATTTGGCTGCCAACCTCATACTTCCAAACCAAACGCCCGTTCTTGGTATCGAGGGCGTACATATTGCCATCGACGCCGCCGACAAACACCCGCGTGCCGACCACGAACGGCGAGGAGTTGATGTAATGGCCGGTGCGAAAGCGCCACGCCGGCCAGCCGCCTTCGGCATCGAGCGCATAGAGATTTTGGTCAAGCGAACCGACAAAGACCAAGCCATCGCTACAGGTTGGCGACGAACGCACCGGCTGTTGGGTGCGCTGCTTCCACTTCACGGCGCCGGTGCGCACATCGAGGCAATAGACATTGCCATCATCGCCGCCGATAAAGATCGACAAACCGTTAATGCAGGCCGACGAACGGATCGGATTCCACGTGCGATACTTCCAGATCAAGGTGCCGCGAAGACCATCAATGGCATACACATGTTGATCATCAGAACCGACAAAGATCACGCGGTCTTCAATGCGTGGCGACGAGCGGATCGGCTTTTCGGTGCGGAATGTCCAGCGCAGGTTGCCGCGCCGTAGATCGAACGCATAGAGCGAGCCATCTTCCGAACCGATATAGACCATATCTTGCCACACGACCGGCGACGAGCTGATGCCGCCTTGCGTGGCATACTTCCAGCGAAACTCGCCGCGGGCAGCATCAACGGCATAGATATTGGTATCGTAACAGCCGACAAAGACCAAACCGCCGCTGACGAACGGCGACGATCGCACCTCGTCTTCGCACTTAAACCGCCAGACCAGCTCGGTAGTTTGCGCGCTTTTCCCTTTGCCGACGACCGGAGCAGCGACTGCCGGCTTCCCGCCAACCGTCTCGGCCAAGGAGGGTACGGTGAGCAACGCCTGCCGGAACTCTTCGGCGCTCTGCCAACGGGCCGCCATATCATATTCGAGCGCTCGCATCACCACGGCTTCCATTTCTGGCGAAACCGCGGGGTTAATCTGGCGGATGGGACGTTCTTGGAACGTAAACGGCGTTTCGAGGCGCGGATCGGTATTGGTGAGCAGATGGTGCAACGTTGCGCCGAGCGCATAAATATCGCCGACCGGTTCGGCCACGCCACGGTACTGTTCGGGCGGCGAGTAGCCTTCGGTGCCGATCATGGTACCCTTG
Organism: Chloroflexus sp.; assembly: GCF_034435895.1. Lineage (GTDB taxonomy): Bacteria > Chloroflexota > Chloroflexia > Chloroflexales > Chloroflexaceae > Chloroflexus. Next base: position 12,122 of record NZ_DAOTWH010000236.1, on the reverse strand, counting down.
CGATCGCTGCGGTTGAGGTTACGGGCAATGCCAAAGTCAATGAGCACAATCCGATCATCGCCGACCACCATCACGTTCGATGGTTTCATATCGCGAAAGACGATCGGTTCCGGCTTATGATTGTGCAAATACGACAGCACATCGCAAATTTGCAATGCCCACCGCGCCACTCGCGCTTCGTCAAGCGGCTTGCCGCTTTCTTCCAACACCGTCTCAAGGTCTTTACCGGGGATAAATTCGAGGACGAGGTAGACTTTGCCGTGCTCTTCAAAAAAGTCGTAGACTTTGGGAATAGCGGGATGTTGCAGAGTAGCTAACAATCCAGCTTCGCGCTGAAAGTTCTTGAGATTGAGCAGGCGTGTTTGTGAGTCGGGCGCGCTCTGCGCCATTTCTTTGATCGCGCAATAGCGCACCACATCTTTGAACCGCAAGTCGCGACCACGGTAGACAACGCTCATACCGCCAATACCGATTGACCCCTCGACATGGTAACGGCCTTGGAGAACGGTGCCGGCGCTGAGCATGACCGGAGCGACTGGCGCTGGCTGGCCAGCGGGCCGCGCCACCATCTGGCGCATGCCTTCGTCCGTTTCACCGGCAGGCCGCGCCGCCATCTGGCGCGTGCCTTCGTCAGGCGCAGAAGATGGGGTAGATGGGCCGATCTGGCGCGTGCCATCATCAGCAGCGCCGCTTTCGGGAGGTTGTGCGTTGACAGATTTAGTGCCAACCCGTTTGATCAAGCCCATGAGTCACCTCGTCCATTGGTTATGCCAGCGATAGTGGGACATATTGGCAAGTTTGTTCCTCTATTATAGAAGGTGTTGTTCGCTTCGGCAACCGGATCAAGGCGCCATAATGGCTATTACGAATATTCTTGTTTTATGACTGATTTTTGATGGAAGCGAGAAGGATGGATACCAACCGCACGGCTAGGCCAATAGTGTGAGCCGCGTGGCTGCCAGAGAGCCGCCCGGCCGTGCGGCTGTACAGAGATGGCTCAGCGCGCCGGTTGCCACCCTTGCACGCGGGCAATCGCCATCCGCCACCGTCCGGCGTGAGCATTTCGTTCGGCGGCGGTTGTGCGCGGTACAAACCGCGTCGCCGTAGCATCGACCAATGCCGGCAAGGACTGCGGCGACCACACGCTGGCCCCGATCCCGGCCAGTAGCGCCACGCCGCGGGCCGTGGTTTCGGTATCGCGGGCGCGCACCAATGTCACCCCGCTCAGATCGGCTTGAATTTGGCAAGCCAGATCGCTGGCGGCCAAGCCGCCACCCACCCGCAGTTCAGTGATGGTGATCCCGGCCTCAGCCTGCATTGTCGCCAGAATATCGGCTAATTGGAAGCCGATCGCCTCGTAGAAGGCACGGGCGATATGGCCGACCTGCACCCCCAACGCCAAGCCAAAGAGCGCGCCGCGCGCGCTGCGATCTTCGCTCGGCACCCCCAACCCGTTGAGGGCAGGCACAAAGACCACGCTGCCGCTGTCGGGCACCGTCGCCGCGTGCCGGTCGAGATCGGCGACGTGCCGCACCAAACCGATCTCGCGCAGCCAATTGGCCGCCGCGCCGGTGGTCGTCATATCGGCTTCGAGGGCATAAGTTGGCGCACCGCCAATCTCCCACGCCAAATAGGTCTTACAAATGCCTTGCAGCGGCGCATACGGGCCAACCACCGCATTCACAAATGAGGCAGTGCCGTGGGTTGCCACGGCTTGGCCGGGGGAACGGCAATCGTAGCCAAACAACGCCGATTGCTGATCAGTGATCATCGCCAGCACCGGCACTGCTGCGCCATCGATATGCAACTCGCCGAAGTGGTGAACCGTCGGGCGGGGGATGGGCAGGGCCGCACGCGGAATCTGGAGCGCCTCGATCCATTCATCCCATAGCGCGCGCCGACGCGGATCATAGACGGTCATCGCCTGCAATAGCGAGTGGTCGAGCGCGTGTTCTGCCGGGCAGCCAAGCGCCTGCACGATCCAGCCGGCGGCCAGCGACACCCGCAGCACACCTTGCTCGGCAGCGCGGCGAAACGCAGCATCGTGCTGCATCCGCCATGCCATGTGCATCGCGCTAGCGTAGGGGCCGGGAAACTGGCCCAACCGTTCACGCCGCTGCGGCCCCAACGGCGTATCAGCCAACGCCGCCACTAACGGCGCGGTGCGCAAATCTTGCCACGTGATCGCATTGCCAATCGGGCGACCGGTGCGGGCATGCCACGCAAAGACGGTATCGCGCTGCGAGGTGATCCCGCAGGCGATCAGGTCGCTGCCACGAACACCGGCGCGGGCAAGTGCCTCGTTGATCGCCTCGGCCACACTGCGCGCAATCGCACGCGGTCGCTGCTCAACCCATCCCGGCTGGGGGTAAACCCGCCCCACGGCGCGGTAGCCATACCCCCGTACTTGGCCTTCATCATCGTAAATCACGGCGCGGCTGCCACTGCCGCCTTGATCGATGGCGAGAATGTAGCGTCTGGTCACAGGGTTGCCTCGTCACGGGTTAGGCGAATGGAGAGATTATACCATGTTGTTGCAGGCAATCGGGATCCACACAGAGGCCGGTGCAATCGGTTATAATACGGCTACGAGGAGCCGCACGGCTGTGCGGCTCTACGGTTGTGCAGGGATCAGATTGGACACCGCACAACCGTACGGCTAAACCAGTGGGTGGTTGTCACATAGGGAGCCGCACAGCCGTGCGGTTAGACATCGGTTGTCGTAGCGGGAACCGCACAGCCGTGCGGCTCTACGGTAGGAATCATGTCGCATTTTACGATTACTGCTCGCGATCCATACAGCCGCGCCCGTGCTGGCGTGTTGCAAACCGCTCACGGCGCGGTTGCGACGCCGGTCTTTATGCCGGTCGGCACACGCGCCACGGTCAAATCGCTCAGTCCGCACGAACTGCGCGACCACGGTGCGTCCATCATTCTCGGCAATACCTACCATCTCTACCTGCAGCCGGGCCACGAGCTGATCGCGCGCCACGGCGGCCTGCACGGCTTTATGAGCTGGGATGGCCCCATCCTGACTGACAGCGGCGGGTTTCAGGTCTTTTCGCTGGTCTACGGCGGGATCGCTGATGAGGTCAAGGGCCGGCGACCGGCTCACCCATCCCGCTTGAGTGATATGGTGACAGTGACCGAAGAGGCGGTCATCTTCAAATCATACCTCGACGGCTCGCGCCACGTCTTTACGCCGGAACGGAGCATCGAGGCGCAGCACCATCTCGGCGCCGACGTGATTGTCTGCTTCGATGAACTGCCGCCGTTCCGGGCCGGTTACGATTATACCGCGCAAAGCATGGCCCGCACCCACCGCTGGGCCGAACGCTGCCTCACAGCGCACCAGCAACGGAACCGCGCTGCGTTGCCCAACCCCGATCAACTACTGTTTGGGATCGTACATGGCGGCATCTTCCCCGACCTGCGGCGGGCAAGCGCCGAAGTGATTGGCAGGATGGGTTTTGATGGCCTCTGCATTGGGGGATCGTTGGGGGCCAACAAAGAGCAGATGTACGAGGTCGTGGATATGACCGTGCCCTATCTGCCCGACGGTATGGCGCGCCACCTGTTGGGAGTCGGCGATGTCGATGATCTGTTGGAAGGCGTGGCGCGGGGCATTGACATGTTCGATTGCGTCAGCCCAACCCGGCTGGGGCGGCACGGCGCGGCGCTGGTGCGCAACCGCGCGCGGAACTGGCGGCTCAACGTGACCAATGCCTCGTTACGCGACGATCCGGGGCCATTGCAAGCTGACTGCACCTGCTACACCTGCCGCCACTTCTCGCGCGCCTACATCCACCATCTCTACCGCTCGAAAGAGCTGCTCGGCATTAGGCTGGTCAGCCTGCACAACGTCGCATTCCTGCTCAACCTGATGGCCGAAGTGCGCGCGGCGCTGGCAGCCGGCAGGTTTGGCGAATTGTACGAAGAATGGTTAGGCAAACCGCTGATCAGCGTGACACCATAACACAGGCAGCGCGGCAGCGCCAACCGTTACCGCTGCCGCCGTTCAATCGCGTGATTAATATGTTCGAGCAAGCGCAAATTGACCTCTTGCGCAGAAAGCGGTGTATCATCGTACAACTCGCGCTCGGTGCGAAACCGGTGCATCACTCGCATCACCAGCACCAATCCGCCGAGCAATGTGAGCACTAACAACCCCCAAGGCAACCCTCTGATCACCAGTGGCGCCAGCGTCGCCGTTGCCAATTGGGCAGTGATTGCCGTTTCTGACCACGCAACGCCAGCGTAACGCACGAGATAGGTAATCACCAGCGCTGCATTGACGAGGCCGATACCAGCGCCGATCAGGCGATGCGACCATTCTTGCGCATCTTCGATCCCAGCCTCGATGATGATATCGATGCCGTAGCCGATGATCATCGCCAGTATGAGCAACCCGCTCAAGGCGACAAAGAACGGCCAGCCGCTCGCCAGACCAATGCGCGCCAACAGATTGATCACGCCATCTCGCCAGAGATCGACCAACACTGCGCCGATTAGCGTGCCCATCAACGCGAATCCGCTCGGCCATGCGCCACGACGCAACCCAACAATTGTGAAGAGGATTAAAATGGCCGCTACGCCTGCATCAATGATCATGCCCCACTCCTTACTGGTGATACTGAATTACTACGTATTGTAGCAGAAATATCAAGCAATGGCACAGCGAACTAGCAGTGAAGGCCATGTGCCAGATAACGCCGCATAACCATTTTTGCGCTCCCACCTTGCTATGGCAGGCGATGCGTAGGCATTTCTCCACCTGACGGGCAGGAATTGGCATGCGAGCCGCTGCACAAAGATGCTATAATGACCGCGTCAGACAATGGTTGTCTGTCGTACCATTGCTGCTCACGGTATCTCTTACCGGAGCGCAATCGTTTGAGTGCTAAGGAGGCTTGCATGGTTCGCGTCGCTATCAACGGTTTCGGCCGGATCGGGCGCCAGAGCTTCAAGGCGATGCTGGAGTACTATCCCGAAGAATTTGAGATTGTCGCGATTAATGACCTCACCGACGCCAAGACGCTGGCGCATCTCTTGCGGTACGATTCAACCTACGGCGCCTTCGATGGCGAGGTGACAGTGACCGAGAAGGCGATTGTCGTTGAGCAGGATGATGTGCGCTACGAGTTGCTGACGCTCGCCGAGCGTGATCCGGCGGCGTTGCCGTGGAAGGAGCTTGGGGTCGATATTGTGATCGAGTCGACCGGTCGCTTTACCGATGCCGAGAAGGCCAAGGCCCATCTCGCGGCGGGGGCCAAGAAGGTGATTATTACCGCGCCGGCCAAAGGTGAAGATATCACCATCTGCTTGGGCGTCAACGACGCGAAGTACGATCACGAGAAGCACCACATTATCTCGAACGCCTCCTGCACGACTAATTGCCTCGCGCCGGTCGCCAAGGTGCTCAACGACCGTTTTGGCATCGAGCGCGGGTTGATGACGACGATCCACTCGTATACGATGGATCAAAACTTGCAGGATAACGTCCACAAGGATCTGCGCCGAGCGCGGGCAGCAGCGATCAACATGGTACCCACCACTACCGGCGCCGCCAAGGCCGTGGCATTGGTCATTCCTGAGCTGAAGGGCAAATTCCACGGCTATGCCGTGCGCGTGCCGACGCCGACCGTCTCGATGGTCGATTTCTCGGTCTTGCTCAGCACCAAGACCTCGGTCGAAGAGATTAACCAAGCCTTCATCGAGGCGAGCGAGAGCGAGGAGCTGGAGGGCATCCTCGGCGTCAGCCACGATGAGCTGGTCAGCACCGACTTTATCGGCACCACTTACAGCAGTGTGGTTGACCTGCCGCTGACGATGAGCATGGGTGACGATTTCTTCAAGATCGTCGCGTGGTACGACAACGAGTGGGGCTATTCGGTGCGCGTCGCCGATCTGACGGCATTGGTGGCCGACCGGTTTGAATAATCGGATGGGCGGTAGTAGGGGCAGGCTGGAAACCTGCCCCTACGGATACAGGCGGGGTTAAAACCCGCCCTACCGCCACTGTTGCAATCGCGCCGCCCAATCGCGCCCCGCCCGGCGCAATTGCTCTTGTTGCCGTTCCAACACAACGTAGGCCAGCAACATCAACAACCCCAATAATCCCAACAAGAGCCACTGATTGAGCAGGCGCGCCGCATTGGCCGCTAGCCACAACACACCCAACACAAAACTGGCAATCCCCCCGACAAACGGCACTCGCAAGCGCGCCAGCGCGCCATAGGCGGCTACTAGCAGCGACTCGCCGCCGACCAGCAAGATATAGCTGATATTGTCGGACGACCCAGCCGCATGGAGAAAGGTGGTGCCGAGCAATACCACTACACCGCTGGTATCGATCAAGCGAGCCAGTTGATCGTGGCGTTGGAAGTAACGGATCCCGTTCGCCAGCGCGAGGAGATAGACGCCGACGGGTATCACGTAGAACTGCATCTCGCGCAGATCCCAGACGAGGAATTGGCCGAGGCTGGCGGCGACAAAGGCCGCGCCGGCCAGATAGGCGTACTCGCTGCGCCGTTCGCGCACCGTCGCCGTGACCAAGACCACGCCAGCATTCATTAGCGCAACCACGAGCGCGCGCAATTCTAGCATTGTGATCGTAACGGCAATCACTGCCGCCAGCAACGGCAACCAGAGCGTAGCACGCTGCCAGATCGATCCCAACGCCAACCGGCGCACGGCCCAGCCGGCCACTATAACCGGCGCCAGCGCCAACACCAACCACGCCGCCTGCCACGGCCCGGCCAACCCCATCTGCGCGATCCAGCCGGCAAGGCTGCCGATCAAGGCGGCAACGCTCAATACAGCGCCAAGCTCGCTCTGTTCGGACAAAGCGATTACAGCGATAATGATGGCACAGAACAATAACGGCAGCGCGAGGCTGCTTAAGCTGCCGTTCACGAGCATCGCCAGCGCGATGAAGGCGGTTATGCCACCAATACCGTAACTATCTACTCCGAGCACGCGCACCGTTGCATCCACTCGCCACCGGCGCCCGCCGGCACCGCCAAGGCCGAGGATAGCTACCGTGAGCAGCAACGTCCAGCCGATCACCGGCGCATTATGGGGGAAGAGCCAGTTGGCGAGGCCGCCCACCGTGACCACCAATTGCACGACAGCGAGACTCATGATCCGCCAGCGCCGGTAGGCTACCGCGCCAACGGTGAGAATCACCGTCGCACCACCGGCGGCCAAGGGCAGATTAGCGGTATGCTCCGGCGCCACAATGGCCATCAAGAGCGCCGGCAAAGGCAACAATAGCGCCGTCGCTAAGGCCAACTGCGCATACGGACGGCCAAACCGTGGCCAGCGGCGCAGGGCTAGCGCCATCACGCCAGCGCCGGCGCTGAGCGGCAACGCCAGCACTGCAAGCGCATCCAGCTCGCCTTCCCAACGCAGAAACTCGCCGGCCACTGCCAGCAACCAAGCCAAAGCGAGCATAGACGCCGCCGGGTAGCCAAGCTGCCAGCGTTGCCAGATCAAACTCAGCGCCAGCCACACTGCGCTCGCAATGAGCGCGGCGCTCAGAGCGGCCAGACTCGGCTCAAAGAGGGCGCTAATCAGCAATAATGTGCTGCCGCCGCCGAGAACGCCGCCCCAAAAGAGGGCCGGCAACGTCCAATATCTAAACGCGCCGCGCCGGAGCAGACTGCCGCCAAGGCCATAGCCGCTCGCCACCACCGTACCGGCAAGGAGGTAGTGGTCAAAGGTGTTCAGCCAGCCTACCCGTTCAAGGCCACTCGCCACCACCGCCAACGCCGCGGTCAGACTCGCCAGCGCCCACACACTGGCGCGCGCGCGGAACGTATTCCAGCCGTAGAGCGCAGTCGCTAGCGCCAACGCCGGTATGCGCAAGTCCGGATCAAGCCATGCGGTGATGAAGGTCCCCAACGCGATCAACGCCGCCCCCATCCAACGCAACACTGGCGGTACATAGCTGATACGCCTGCTAAACGGCGCTGCATGCAAGACAAAGCCAACGCCGCCGATGAGCAGCGTGACCAGCCCGCGCTGGCCCCACGTCTCAACCAACGACGCCGCCCATGCGGTCAGCAAGCCCATTGCCAGCCCCAACACCACACTGCCGGCCAGCGCGCGGTTGGGTTGCAACACCGCCAGCCGCCCGCGTTCGAGCAGCCCGATCACCACCCCACCGGCCAGCAGCAGCAACGGATAGCTCTGGCCGATGGCCGTTCGATCGAGCGCACTCAACAGCACAACCACCAGCAACAGCGGCGCGATAGCCAACAACGGCGTCGCATACGCCTGCCCTCGCCGCTCAACCAGCGCCGCCATCCCCACATACCCCAACAAGAGGGCGGCAAAGCTCAGATTCACCCAGCGCAGGCCAAGATCGGGCAGAGCCGACCCGATCAACGCCGCCACCGGCAACGTCAGCGCCATCGCCCACATCCAGCGCGGTTGCCGTTCGAGCCACGCCGCAACCATGCTGAACGCGCTGCCCAAGCCAAACGCGATCATCGCTGGCAAGGCCTCGGTCGGCGTTGGCAAGGTGGCGAAAAGACTGAGGCTGACCGACAACGATAGCGACGAGCCGGCCCACTGGATAATGCGCGGCCCTAAGGCAAGCGGGGCCGCGCTGCTGCGGGCCAACCAGCGGGCAACCAACAGCGCAATAAACCACAACCCAAACGCCCACACTGACTGCCAGCGGGTAGCGACCTCCCATTGCCAAAACGCGCTACCTAATACGCCAACCGCGGCAGCACTGGCCGCCACGCTATAGAACACGCGGCGGGTGGCATACGCGCCGCCGATGTAGATCAGCATACTCAAGCTGCTCACCACTAGCAACGCCGTGTCGGTATCGAGATTGAGCAAGCCGGGCCGGGTCAGAGAGAAGATAACGATCGGCACCAACAGCGCCGCCACCGAACTGAGATTGCGCCCAGCGGCGGCAAAGCCTTCCCGCTGCTCGACCCAGCGCCCTAACCCCCACAACCCGCCGGTTAAGACGGCCAAGATCCCCACTTGAACGATAGGCAAGAAACTGTTCCAGTTAAAGATCACCAGTACCAAACTAGAAATAACCACCAAAAACGCGCCGATCACTAACAACATCCGGCGCGTACCAAGCGAGAGCAACGCAGCAAAAATCGCCGGAATCCGATCAGCGCGCGCTGGTTGGGGAGGGAGCAGCGGAGACGGCGGTAAGCTAGACGGCGTAACCGGTTCGGTGGTGACCGGCGGCGACGGAGCCATACGCGACGGCGTAACCGCCGATTCAGGCGCTGCCGGCATCATACTCGGCGGCACGATCGATGGCGGTGTAACCGGTGTAACCGGATGCGTGACCGGAGGCTCAGGCGATGGTTCAGGAGCATGCGGCGCTAGTGGTGCAGAGACAACATCTGCCGGCGCCGTGACGCCTTGTTTCTGCAACAGCAAGAGCACTTGCTCGGCGGTAGCGGAGTCAATTTGTTTCGTTTGCAGCCAAAAACGCACCAAATTAGCGAATTGATCCTCCGGTTTGATCTTAAAACTCTTCACCATCATTCCCATGCCAAGTCCTACGCCCCATGCGGTGAGCAATAATGGCAATAGGCAACATAAGACCAGCAAAAGCAGGCTACTCTCCATACAGCACTCCGGACGTGACAACCGGTACGATAAACTTAATCATAGCAGACGAAAAACGCTGAAATGGTAACATTTTTTGCAAAATTTTTGGGCGGGTGGATGCGTGTGCATATAGCCCCCACCCCAACCCTCCCCCGCTGGGGTTCAAGGGCGGACAGACCATCTGTCTGGCACCCGGCCCTCAAAGGCCGGGCTAGGGGTACGAAGCCCGTTGCGCGGGCTGCTGGCCCCCACCCCAACCCTCCCCCGCTGGGGGAGGGAGTAAGAGCCAGCTCCCGTGCGCTACCTGTCATTGCGCGGGCGCGCAGCGCCCGTGGCAATCTCCCCCTTCGGCGGAACCCGTGCCTAAGGGGATGGATCCCGTGCTCGTAGGGGACTGCTTTGCCTCGCGGCGAGCCGCGCAGCGCGCGGCCCCTACCGCTCGGCTCGCAATGACAGCGGGAGAGCGCGCAACCCCTGTTTCACCAAAAACTGTGCGGGTGAATCTCCCCTACGAACGGTAAACATCTCTCCCTAGCAAGTGGTTATATCAAGTGAATATCATCATCATATCTAGTAAAACATACTCAAGTGAGGAAAGCATGCAACAAAAGCGGGTCTCTTCCATTTCACAACCGGCCACCCGGTTTGAAATGCCTTACCGGCTAGCGCAGTTTTTGGCCGTACTGATCACAATTGGCGCGATGTTGGCTGTCGCAGCGGCCTGCAACGCGATCGCCGGCGTATAAGTTCGCATATCACTCGTACCTGTCTACCAACGATGCGGCATAATGCCGCATCGTCATTTTTTGCCTTGAAACGCTATGCAGCCGGCGTGGTACAATAAGGAACAGGAAAGTACCAGATGGTGCTTTGCAACCACTATTATTTGTGATTTTAATAACAAAAAAACTGGCAACCAGCCATCTGCAACCAAGGAGCGGGCGAGGCATGAACGAATGGAACGGCTTCTACGGCCCGAATGCTGGCTATCTGATCGAGTTGTACGAGCGCTACTGCGCCGACCCCAATTCGGTCGATGAGGCAACGCGGGCCTTTTTTGCCCAATGGACGCCGCCCGGCGCAAGCGCGGCCCCGACTGGTGAGACTGGACAACCGCCGCTCGAGGTGACTCGCATCGTCGGCGCGGCGCGCTTGATCCGCTATATCCGCGAATTGGGCCATCTGGCGGCCCGGATCGATCCGCTCGGCAGTGACCCACCCGGCGACCCCGGCCTCGAACTGGCTACGCACGGCGTGACGCAGGCCGATTTGGCTGCGCTGCCGGCCCATATCGTGCGCGGGCCGATTGCGTCTCAGGTGCGCAATGCCGCAGAAGGCGTCAAGCGGTTGCGGCAGGCCTATTCGGGATCGATCGGGTATGAGACCGATCAGATTCAGGATTACCGCGAGCGGGCATGGATCCGCGAAGCCGCTGAGGATCGCCGTTTCTTTGGCGGGCTTGACGCCGAGCGCCAGCGTGAATTGCTCGACCGTCTGACTGAGGTTGAGACCTTCGAGCGGTTTTTGCACAAGACCTTCCCCGGCCAGAAGCGGTTTTCGATCGAGGGGTGCGATATGCTCATCCCGATGATCGATGCAATTATCCGCAATGCGGCGGTGGCTGGGACGAAAGAGGTCGTGATCGGCATGGCCCACCGTGGCCGGCTCAATGTGCTGGCTCACATCCTTGGCAAACCTTATTCGATGATCTTGACCGAGTTTCACTCGCCCGACTATACCAAAGATACGTATGAAGGCTGGACCGGCGACGTGAAGTACCATCTCGGCGCGCGCAAAGCCTATCGCGAGAGCGGGATCGCCGAGATGCCGATTACGCTGGTTCCCAACCCCAGCCACCTTGAGTTTATCAATCCGGTGGTCGAAGGCCGCGCTCGCGCCGCACAAGAGCGCCGCAACCGGCCCGGCTTCCCCGAGGAAGATGAGAAGGAGTCGTTGGCGATCTTGATCCACGGTGACGCTGCGTTCCCCGGCCAAGGGATTGTCGCCGAAACGCTTAACCTCTCGCGCTTGAAGGGGTATCACACCGGCGGTACCATTCATATCATTATTAACAATCAAATCGGCTTTACCACCGATAGCAACGACTCGCGCTCGACCCTCTACGCCAGCGATCTGGCGCGCGGTCTTGAAATTCCGGTAGTGCATGTCAATGCCGATGATGTCGAAGCATGCGTCGCCGCTGCTCGCATGGCCTCGGCCTACCGGGAGAAGTTCCAGAAGGATTTCTTAATCGACCTTGTCGGCTACCGGCGGTGGGGGCATAACGAAGGCGATGAACCGGAGTTTACCCAACCCAAGATGTACGAGCGGATCCGCAACCATCCGACGGTGCGCGAAATTTGGGCCCGCGAGCTCGAGCGGCGCGGGATTCTGACCCGCGAAGAGGCGCAGGCGCGGGTTGATGCGGTGATGAACAAGTTGCAGCAGGCGTTTGAGAAGGTGCGCGAACGGCAACGGCTCGCCGCGATGTTGCCGCCGGCGCCGCCGCCTGCCAACCCGCTGCC
>NZ_DAOTWH010000235.1:0-14852 GCF_034435895.1 Chloroflexus sp. | reverse complement strand
GCCCGGCGCCGGCGCTGGCCGCCGCGCTGGCCGAAAGCAATCTGCTCTTGCTTGGCGCCGCCCATCCCCGTCTGCTCGATCGCGGGCCGGCCGGGGTTGACGCTACCCTGCAAACCTTAGCCCGTTACGGCATCTACCAGCACGGCGCTGCACCCGGCGGCGAGACAGCGCCGCCGTTTTTGAAGGTTACAGTGCCGCATCCGGCGTCGCCATTAACGCTCGGCTTCCTCAGCGCAACGTGGGGTCTCGGCGGCAACGGCGATCCGCGCGGCCAGATCAACCTCTTGGCCGACGCTGCCGGAGTTTTGCCGGCGATCAGTTCTGCCATCGAACAAGCGCGCAGCCAGACCGATCTGGTCGTGGTGATGGCGGCATGGGGCCAGCCCAACGATCCCAATCCAGTACAGGCCCGGATCAACGCGGCGCGCAACCTGATTGCCGCTGGCGCAGATGTCGTTATCGGCAGCATACCGGGAGTGACGGCAACCGTTGACTGGGTGCGCGCCGGTGATCGCGAAGGTCTGGTTATCTTTTCCGCCGGTGATCTGATTGGCGCGGCGGAAACACCGGCAGCAGTGATGTATGTAGGGGTCACGCGCGACGCCGATGGCGCGGCCCGCGTGACCGGCATCCGCTATTTACCGATCACCCCCGGCAACGGCAATCGCGGCCCGGCGCCCTTGCCAGTCGCGCCCCGTGACCTCTCAGCCTTGGTGGGTGATCCCGGCCAGTTGCAGGTGATTGCGCCCCTTCCCCCCGCGAGCAAGATCGAGGTCTGCCCGCCGCTACTCTTGCCCGAAACGCCCGAAACGCCGATTACCGGCGATTTTGCCCGCTTTTACCAAACCTTCGGCAGCGACCAACGGCGCGACCTGCTCGAAGCGATTGCCCTGCTTGGCCTGCCGCTCGACCCGGTGCGCCGCGAATTAGCCGGCGATTGCCGGCAAGAAGTAGCCGTGCTCTATACCGAACGCCAGCGGCTCGAATTACATCCAGCCAACGATTGGCCCAACCGGGTGCTCGGTTCGCATCTTGGAACGGTAGCCTTCCGGTTGGCATACCCCGATCAAGCAGTGACGGCTCGCACCGATCTGAACGATCCCGCCGCGTTCGCCCATCCGCGGTTTCGCGCGTTCTATGAGCGGTATGGCGGCCTGAGCGTGTTTGGCTACCCCATCAGCGGCGCGCTGACCGAACGCGATCCGCTGTCGGGACGCGATTTGGTGGTACAGTACTTTGAACGGGCCCGGTTTGAGCTGGATCCGGTTGCACCGTTGCCCGAACAACCAATCTGGCAGGTGCGGCTGGGGTTGCTGGGGCGTGAAGTAGGGGCGCAAGCAGCGCGTGTGCTCTGTCCAGCTACCGTCGCGCTGAACGCAACGGCGCCATCCGCAATAGCAACCCCAACGGCTCCGGCAACGAGCAGGAACGTGGCGCAGAACAGTAGCGGTGGAATGGAATGGATTATGGCTGTCATTATTGTGTTAGGGCTAGCGGCAGTTGGGTTACTGTTGTATATGATGTATGACTTTTATCGCTACAGTGAGCAGCACGCCGTAGCGAGCTCGCGCAGCAGCCGCAGCGGCTACCGCTCAGCCAGCACCCCGCCGCAATCGGCGAATAGCGCCTCCCCTGTGACGGATAAACCTCAGGAAACGTGGCAAAGCCGGCTACGCAATTTTGCGCGCCGAAGCCAATCAACACCCGCGCCGACACCTGAAGAGACGGTGATCGAGCAACCAGCCGCGGCTAGTGGTCGCTCGCTATTAGGATGGGTGACGAAACAGAGTAAATCAGAACGTTCAACTCGCAGCGGGCCGGCATGGCGACAACTAACCCGAACGGCAAGCCGCCAAACCCAACCACCAAGCGCAGTGACATCGCAGCCGACGACCAGTTCGACCATTCGCCAGACTGATCAATGGCCGGCAGCCGGTGATCGGCCGGCCAACCGGAGTCACACCGCGCCCGGCCAGCCGCCCCACCAACCTGATCCACTGGCCGATAACGAGCTTAATGCGTGGTTTGACGCACCGGCAAGCGTGTTGCGCAACGAGTATGAGCCAACGCGCTTAGAACCCGCGATCGATCAACCGGTGGACTGGAACGATCTGCCGCCCGCCGAACGTGAACGTTGGCAGATGGAGCTAGGGCCGCTGGACGATGATACGGCAGCCGACTTGCCGCCCACCGAGCGCGAACGCTGGCAAGCGGAATTGGCTGCGCCAGAGCCGGAATTCGATCCTGACTGGTATCGCGCCAAACCGCCAGATCAGTCCCGCTCCACCCGCCGGCTCGATGATGCCGAATTGCCTGCTGATACCACCTTAGGCCAGCACGCCGGCAATGATAATGATGATGATGATTTGTTGCGGAAACTGCTTGGGTTATAATACGGTATAGTGTCAAGCGGGCACAAAATCGTTCGCCAGACGGTTGATCGGCGAACGATTGGATGCTATACTGCCCGCATAAACCAATCAGCCACCGATGCAGCCTGCCGCAGGTTGCCAATCACGATAGAGGAGAGAGCGTATGCCCCAGACGCGACTGGTGATCGCCGACGACGAATCGATCATCCGCATGAATCTGAAAGAGACGCTCGTCAGTCTCGGCTATCTGGTGGTCGGTGAAGCCGGCGACGGCGTGAGCGTGATCAACCTCGCCCGCGAGCTGCGCCCCGATCTGGTCTTGATGGATATCAAGATGCCGAAACTCGACGGCATTCAGGCGGCGCGGATTCTGACCGAAGAGAAGATTGCGCCGGTGCTGTTGCTCACCGCCTATTCCGACCGCGATCTGGTCGAGCGAGCTAAAGAAGCTGGCGTCGTGAACTACATCGTCAAGCCGTTCCGCGAGGCCGAGCTGTTGCCTGCTATTGAGATCGCGATTGCCCGTTATCAAGAATTCCTTGAGATGGATCGGCAAGTGGCCGATCTGAAAGAGACACTCGAAACCCGTAAGCTGGTCGAACGGGCAAAGGGCATTTTGATGGATACGCAAGGGCTGAAAGAGGCGGAAGCCTTCCGCAAAATTCAGCAACTGTCGATGAATACGCGCAAGTCGATGAAGGAGATTGCGCAGGCCATCTTGCTGGCGCACGAGATTTAGGCCGGTCAGGGTGAAAGCCACCATCATTGCGCGGGGAAAGGCCGCGCACTCCTGCGATGACAGCAACTGATGACACGCCACCACCATCACTGCCGCTGCCGGGACACTGGCAGCGGTATGTGCGTCTTGTTGCACCGCACGTACTGACTATTGCCGCCAGTTTAGCGCTCTTCCTCGTCATTCATTATTGGGTGCTGCCGGCCCCCGCACCGGCAGCGCCGCAGATCGCCACGGTCACTCCCGCCCCGACAGTTCCACCCACGCCACTCCCCTCACCGCAACCGGCGCTGCCGCCGGCGCAGCTTGACGATGGCCTGCTCCGGCTGACGATTCTCGATCTGCAAGCGGAAAACGCGCAATTACGCGCCGCTACCCACTTGTTGCGCGCCGCAATCACGCTCGATGAGGCGGTGCAGGCGCTGCAACGCAACGACTTCGCCGAAGCTGACCGGGCCTTGATGACCGCCCGCCGCGCTCTCGACCGCGCGTACCAGCTCAGTGTCGAGCCGCGAAAAGGCCCGATCGATTCCATTAGATTGCAAATCAGCCAAATCCGTGATGACCTCGGTGTGCGTCCCGAAGGCGCCGACCGCCGGTTGTGGCAGGTGCGCCGGTTGATTTTGGCGTTGGTGGATGAATAAACCATCCGATTACGAGGTAGGAGCGTATAATATCTGTAGAGACGCACGGCCGTGCTCTCTGATGAGACGCGCAGCCGTGCGTCTTTACGGGCCATACAATGATGTCATCCCTAGAAAGACCCCCACATGTACCGTGATCCTACGATTCGGTCATCGGATATTACCCCCGAATCGGTCTATTTCAACCGGCGCGCACTCTTGCGCGGGTTAGGGGTGCTGGGTATGGGAGCACTACTTAGCGCCTGCGGTGTGAGCGCCAATCCAGTGCAGGGTGATCAGCCCTCACCCGCCGCCAATGCCGGTCTGCGCGACGAGTTGGGCGATCCGGCCAACACCTTTGAACAGATCACCAACTACAACAACTTCTACGAATTCACCACCGACAAGGAAGCGGTCGCTCGCCGCGCCGCCAATTTTGTCACCCAGCCGTGGACGGTTGAGGTGACGGGGATGGTGCGCAATCCGCGCATCTTCGCGATCGAAGACATCTTGCAGATGTTGGATCAAGAAGAGCGGATTTACCGGCTGCGCTGCGTGGAAGGCTGGTCGATGGTCATCCCATGGCAGGGATTCCCGCTGCACAAGCTGCTAGCGCTGGTCGAGCCAACCGCGCAAGCCCAATACGTGCGTTTCGAGACGCTCTACGATCCCGACCAGATGCCGGGCCAGCGCGATCGCTACTTTCCGTGGCCGTATGCCGAGGGGTTGCAGATCGATGAGGCGATGCACGATTTGACTATCCTCAGCACCGGTCTGTATGGACGCACCCTCTTGCCGCAGAATGGCGCGCCGTTGCGATTGGTAGTGCCGTGGAAGTATGGTTTCAAGAGCATTAAATCGATCGTCAAGATTGAGTTGACCGATACGATGCCGGTCTCGCTCTGGATGGCGGTTGCGCCGCACGAATACGGCTTTTACGCCAATGTCAACCCCGACGTGCCGCACCCGCGCTGGTCGCAGGCCACCGAGCGGCGGATCGGCGAGATGGGCCGGCGCAAGACGCTGCCGTTTAATGGGTATGCCGAGCAGGTGGCGGCGCTATATGCGGGGATGGATTTGCGGAAGAATTATTAGGGGTAATGATTGTACCCCATCCCCTCCTCTCCTTTTGGGGGTAGGTATTTCAGAGGACTCACCTTACCTACCTACCCCCAAAAGGGCCGGGGGCGAGGGTGCACCACCAAGCCGCAAAGCGAGCCAAGGCGCAAAGAACGCAGAGGGCGCCAAGAGGTTTAGTGTGAATCTCACCCTCTGTGCCCTCGGCGGGCACAATTCCTCCCTCCCTCTGCGGGGGAGGGGCTGGGGGTGGGGGCGTCACTCCAAGGCGCAAAGCCGCCAAGGATGCCAAGGGGGTTCGTATCACCGCTACTCTTCCCCCTCCGCGCCCCCTGCGCCCTCAGCGGTAAACAATTCCCCCCTCCCCCGCTGGGGGAGGGGCTGGGGGTGGGGGCGTCACTCCAAGGCACAGAGCGAGCAAAGACGCAGAGCAGTAAAACGCAAAGACGCGAAGGACGCAGAGGGCGCAAAGGGGCTTGGTGTGAGTCTCACCTTCCGCGGCCTCGGCGCACCCCCTCCCTCAGTGGGGGAGGGGCCGGGAGTGGAGGTCACCTCCCTTTCGTTGCTCAATCGCAACCCAGTTACTGAAGATCAACGCACAAACTACGACATAGCCTTCGTTGCCCCCCTTGACAGCTTTCCTGCCTAACGTTACGATCAAGCTGTGAAAAACGGCACAAGTTTCATGCTAAACCGGTTGCGCCGGCAACTGCATATCCTGAAGCATTGGGGTACGCGCGTCGTAGCCATCGTCGTAGCGCTGGAATTGGGTGTGCTTAGCCCGCTTGGTTGCGTGCTGCACTGCCTGATCCAGCAATGGATGGCCGAGCGCGCCACAGCCAATTTCTTCTTTTGCGATCTGCATCTTGATGGGACGATCACGGAAGATGCCTCGCATCTTGCCAAAGTGCATCCACGCGCGATGTACGAGTCCCTGCCGCCGTTGGTCGTTGCCGCCGTGCTGGTTGTGCCGCTGATCCTGATCTTGGCGTTACCTTGTCCTGCCCTCCTCCGCGTTTGCCCTCTCCCGCCGCCAACTCCGCCGCCGCGCGCTTTCTCCTTGGGCTAGTCATTTAGGCCATGCCAGTGAGAATCGTGAACGCTGCGTCACCGATGCAGCGGTAGTGAATATCTTGCTCAAGGAGGAAGTTATGAATCGCACCATCGCGTGGATGTTCACGCTCCTGTTGATCGCCCTTTTGACGGCTTGCGGCGGCGGTAATCAGAATGCCTCCAACCAGCCTGCCGCCGAACAATTGCCGGCGGTGCTGGCTGACACCTCGCTTTCGTCGAAGGGTGATCCCGAGCGCGGTAAGGTGCTGTTTGGGCCGTGTGCCGCTTGCCATACCACTTCCAAGGAAATGATGGTCGGGCCGGGATTGGCTGGTCTGTTCAGCGTCAAGGGGCCAGTGCTGCCGAACGGGGTTGATTACAATGGCATGTTGCCCAACGGTAAAGAGCGCAGCGAAGCGAATGTTGCCGAATGGATTCGCACCGGCGGCACTGGTCGCATCGGATATATGCCCACCCATAATCTGACCGATCAAGAGATGGCTGACCTGCTAGCGTACCTGCGCACGTTGAAGTAATGAGGCTCGTGCCGGCAGTGGTGATCATTCCGCTGCCGGCGCTCTACTGCACAGGATACGCTATGCGCATCATTTGTTTTGGTTGGCTTTGCTGCTTGCTCAGCCTCTTTAGCAGCATGGTCCTCTTTCCTGTCACCCGCTCCGTTTCTGATCATCGCGTCCGTCTCGGGCTGATATTCCCGCAACCGTTTCACTTGCCAACAACAACCATCCGGGATGTGATCGCTGCGGTGGAACGGAACGATCCGTCCGAGTTAGCCGCTTTCGCCGCGCAGATGGAGCGTCCGGGATCATTGAACCTGCTGATCGCAGCGTGGCAGCATGCTCATCGCCCGAATAGTTTTGTGCTAGGACCGTACCGTATGCCTGATTGGCCAATCCTCGGCGCCCAACTTGCTATTCCGCTCCGCTTCGCTTGCCCCCATGGTGAAAGTAGGCTAGAGGTGATCGTTACCTTGACGGTGTTGGGCTGGCAAGTCAGCGAAATTCGCTAGCCTATGTAGCACGCGAGCGCGATCGCACTTGCTCGCAGCCGCCGGTTAACGGCGGCTGTTGCGCTTCGGAGTATAATACGCGCTAACAACCACGCCGTTGTCTAGTGAAAAGGAACTTCCATGACCGAGTTGCGCGACTTCCTCGAAATTCCCTATGAGCAACTGGAAGAGTTGAACCTGAGCGTGAAGCGCCAGCGTTTGGCTCGCGTCTCGCCGGATGTGATGCGCGAAGAGCGGATGCGCTACCTCACCGATGAGCGCCGGATTAAGGCAGTGACGGTCTGCTTCACCGATCTTGAAGGCCGCCTGCACATGCTCGATTACGACAAGAAGTTTCTCCTTGCTTCCGCCGATAACCTGACCTTCGACGGTTCGTCGGTGCGCGGCTTCTCGGTGCAAGCCGAGTCGGATCTGCGCCTTGCCATTGACTGGTCGGCCTTTTATTGGTTGCCGGCTGATGTCTTTGGCCCCGGCAAGGTGCTGGTCTTCGGCTATGTGTTGAATCAAGACGGCTCGCCCTACGAGGCCGATATGCGTGGCCGGCTGCACCGTTATGCGAACGAACTCTACCAGCGCGATGGCATTACCTGCAATATTGCCACCGAGATCGAAGGCTTCCTCTTCAAAGGGCGCAATGCCGAGCAGCGCTTCCGCGAGACCGGTGAATTTACCATGGTCAGCACCGGCGGTTACTATCACTCGCTGCCGGGTGATCCGCTCCGCCAGTTTATCGATATGGCGGCGGAAGCGCAACGGGCCATGGGGTTTGAGAACGAGAAGGATCACCCCGAAGTCGCGCCCTCGCAGTTCGAGATGAACTATAGCTACACCGAGGCAACCATTGCCGCTGACCAGATTTTGCTCTACAAGTTGATTTGCCGCCAGATTGCCAGCAAGCTCGATATGACCGCCAGCTTCTTGCCCAAACCGGTCACCGGCGTGAATGGCAATGGCATGCATACCAACATCTCGCTGGCGCGGCAAGGGGTGAATCTCTTCTACGACGCCAACGGCCCCGAACGGTTGTCAGATCTGGCGTGGAGCTTTATCGACCGCATTCTCAACAGCGGGCAAGATCTCTGCCTGATTTTGAATTCGAGCGTCAATGCGTACCGCCGGCTTGACCCCCACTTCGAGGCGCCCAACCAGATCAAGGCATCGCCAACCGACCGTGGTTCGATGATCCGCATTCCAATTGGCAATGCCCGTTCGGCCCGCATCGAGGTGCGCTCGATTGCGCCTGATGCTAACCCCTATCTGGCCATCTACGCCTTGCTGCGCGCCGGCCTCGAAGGGCCGCTGCCCACTACTGATGTGCGCAGTAGTACTGCGACTCTGCCTGATAACATCTACGACGCAATTGCCAACTTCCGCCAGAGTGCCTTTGTGGCCCAGATTTTGGGGGAAGATGTCCAAGCCCGCTTCGCCGATCTCAAGGCGACGGTGGCTGATCGCTGTCCGCGCAAACTCGGTACCCTCATCAAACGGGCCGAGGTGCAGTTCCACCACGAGGTGACCAACCAGTATCTGTGGAGCCGGTTCTAATGTCGGGCGGCGTAGGGGCACAGCGACGCTGTACCCCTACGCCGCCATGTCACCGAACAATTGCTCGGTCGACGTTTGCCATTCAGACAGCACGATACTAGGAATGATGGCCTTCCCGCGGTAGACATGCTCGGCGCGGTAGTCGCTGCCTTCCAGCGTCAGCAGTTCCACCACCCGATGGCCGGGATCAGCGATCCAATACTCGCGCACCCCGGCAGCCGCATAGCGGTCGCGCTTCTCGCGCCGGTCATAGCTTGCTGTACCCGGCGATACCACCTCCACAATCAGATCGGGCGGGCCAACGATCCGTTGAGCCGTAATCTGGGCCTTGCCGCCGTGCAATATCACCACCACATCTGGCTGTACTACCGTTGTCGAATCAAGTTCGACATCGATTGGCGCTGTGAATACCCTCCCTCGTCCGGCAACCTCTACCGCTAAGAACAGGTAATAGGCAAATCGTAATGAAGCAGCTTGATGTTGTGGGCTTGGCGCCGGCGCCATACGCAGTACTCCATTGATCAGCTCAAAGCGGCCTGCCTCGGGTGGTAACTGCTCATAATCGGCTACCGTCCATTGACCGCTGGGCGGGGCAGGCACGTGGGGCGCCGGAGCGGCTACCGGCAAGATATCCGTTGTCATTGCGCCTCCGTGATGTCTTGGAAACAACGATGTGTTAGCAGTATAGCATGTGCTCCATTGGGATCATCTATGGCTTACAGCACTACAATTGCTGCTGCTAGTAAGAAACAGTACCAATAGGTGTACAGCATATATGAAACATGATCCGCATCCCGGTGACGCAACCAGAGCACTCGAACGGCGATAATGACGCAGAGTGCGGCAAGGATAGCGTCAAACAATATTCCCCCAAGGCTTAAGCCTGTGCGGTCAAACAGACCGAAGTGAACGATGAGCGGTAACAAGAGAAATGCAATCGCTAAAAAGGTGCGGCTACGCTGCTCGCCGAACACAATTGGCAACGTGCGACGCCCTTGGCTTTGGTCGCCAGCTCTATCGCGTAGGTCTTGCAATGAAATGTGTGTCAAGAAGGTAAGGGTTGGCAGCAGGATCCATATCCATGCCGTGGCATTCAGTGGACGAACCATTTGCCATGCTGCGGCCAATTGGGCAATGCCGCCAATAGTCATAATGATATTCTTGGTGCTGTAGTGTCGTGAGAACCCGCCAAAATTATGCAGAATTAGCGCAAACAACCAAAGAGTAGCCCATTCTAGAACGCCTAAATGCCAACCTACCAGCGCAAATATTATACAAGAGATAACCCAACGTATAAAAGCGCCCTTAGGTGAAACGAGACCAGATGGGATCGGGCGATCTGGTTTATTTTGTTGATCCTCTGTGACTGAGTTTAACTGATTTGATATGCAAAAAACTGTGCAATACAACCAAAAATAGATTGTGCCCCAAACAAGTAAGCGTGGCAATGCTGACCAATCGGGTTGATCTTGATGCCACGCGGCAACCATGAACATGAGACCCGGAATGAGGGTCGAGGAGATATCATAGCGATTGAATCTCCAGAGCAGAACTAATTCGTTACGTATGAAAGCCGGCAGCCGTAGTAGAACGTAAATGCGTTGATTGGCTGAGATGCGCATGTTGCTCTCTCCTTACTTTTCTGCAGATGTCCATATTCGGAATTATACTCCTCCACAGCTTGGTTTGCCTCCTAGCTTGTAATTTGATTGAAGCTATGATATTATCAAAACGGTGTTTCAGATTGAAACATTATCGTAGTTAGTTCTTTACCTCGCTCCTAGAGAAAGCATATGCAATCTTTGCCGATCTTCTTGGAACAGATATATCGTCGTATTGTGCGTTCAATTAGTATCTGGACGGGTATCTTCAATGTTGTGACCATCTTGATCTCAATACTATTTTTCCTATTGACCCAAAATGCTTTTGCCGGTATTGTTGCTGTGATTGCGTTGATATCAGGCATTGGCTGTCTACTCTCTCTCTGGATGCTCACGCGAAACTATCCGTTTTGGCAAACGCTGATTCCGTTTAGTCTGTCCGTTATCCTTTGCGAAATCGCCATTGCAGTTTGGTTGCCTGAATTGCGACTAGCCGTTGCCCCTTTTCTAGCCGTGGTCATCTTGTTAGCCAGCTTGACCGGTCAACGCAAAGTGGCAGTTGTTGCGACAATCATCTGTATTGTGGTGATCATTTTGATTATTGTTGTTGGTTCAGATAATACGGTATCTCCCATCTCGACACATCTTCTGCGCTTCTTGCAAGCTAGCAGTTTAATGGCATTGTTTGTTGCGGTTTGGGCGTTTCTCGATCAGATTATGTCTGCTCAGATGCGAGCGTTGCAGCTCGCCAATCAGCGTACCCAAGAGGCCGAAAGCGCCCGCCAAGCCGCCGACGCCGCCCGGCACGAGGTCGAGCAGCGGGCTGCCGAGCAGCAGCGGTTGCTTGATTTGGTTGCGGTGCTCGAATTGCCAATTTTGCAAATCGACGATCAAGTGCTGCTTGCGCCGCTCGTAGGCAATCTCGATAGCCGGCGCGCCGAGCAATTGCGGAACCGTGTGCTTGAAACGGTTGCCGCCAAGCGTGCCCATACCGTGATTATTGACATCACTGGCATTACGCTGATCGATACCGCGGTGGCGAAAGCTTTGATCGACACCGCCGTCGCCATTCGTCTCCTCGGCGCGCGCACGATTATTAGCGGTATTCGGCCTGCGGTCGCCCAAACGCTGGTGCATCTCAATGCTGATCTAGGCGATATTACCACCGCGCCCAATCCTGAAGCGGCCCTGTCCTTAGCGCGCCGTCCGGTTGCGGCTTGATGCATGGAACATGACAGCGCTTGCAACCGCACACTCTTTGTGCTAGAATCTAAGCATCGCTTGCTAACAAAGAGATGCTCTCGATGCACGAGGAAGGGTTGCAGTTCGTCCCCGCGCCTGATGGTAGACGGAGTTCAACGCATGCCAATCTCGCCATTTGCAGCGCCGCGCTGACCGGCATCGATCCCGACGCCGTGACAGCGCTGCGCCAAGAAACCAACTGGCGCCGCCGGTACCCGCGCTATGTGCGCGCGCTGACGGAAGCTGCTGCGGCTGATCCGGCGCAGGCGCTGACGATGGCGACTGCCGGATTAACCGCTGCTTGGCAGCAGGTTGAATGGCTGCGCAACGGCATTGCTGCCCCCCTTGCCGAGGCGATGCGCTGGTCACAGCTCCATGCGATGTATACGGCGGTGTTGAACGGTCGCGGCCCTCACTTGATCGAACCCTTCTCAATCCCATATCGCGGCCAGCGTCTCTCTGGCGCGGCGCTGCATGCCCAGATTGCCCATTGGGAAGCGACCGGGATCATCGAACCCGGTTGCGCCCGCGCCTTGCTGCGGGTGCTGGATCATCCCGAATGGCTCGACCTTTCCGATCGCACCCTCGTGCTGTTAGGCGCCGGTTCGGAAGCCGGGCCGCTGGCAACCCTTGCCCGCTGGCGCGCGAATCTGATTGCCGTCGATGTGCCCGATCCGGCGCGCTGGCAGCGAATCGCCGCAGTGGTGCGCGCTGGCAATGCTCGCTTGTTCGCGCCATCGTTGCAGCCAGTTGCGCCTGAAGCCGATCCCGATGAGTGGTTGCCGGTCGCTGGCGTTGATTTGCTCAGACACGCGCCTGAAATCGTGACGTGGCTGCTCTCCTTCGAGCGCCCGCTCGATATTGCCACGCTTGCCTATCTCGATGGCGAACGCCATTTGCGCGTCGCTTTGGCAATGGATGCGATCGTAGCTATCGTCAGCGCTGCCCGCCCCGATACGACCCTGATGACGATGGCAACCCCCACCGATATGTTCGCCGTGAATGAAGAGACGGCGCTGGCGGCGATGCGCAATGCGGCTAAAGCCTCCCCGCTGGGTGAGCGAACGGCAGCGATTGTGCGTACCCTCAGCGGCGGGAGGTTGCTGCAACCGCATGTGCGCGAGTTGATCGCCAGCGCCAATGGCAAACGCTACGGGATCGTTGATTGCCTGTTTCTTGAGCAGGGGCCGAACTATGCCCTCGCCAAACGCTTGCAACAGTGGCGCGCCATTATTGCTCGCGCTGGCGGCCAGCGCGTCTCGATTAATGTGGCGCCGGCGACGATGACCCAGTCGGTGATCAAGAACCCAGCCCTCCGGGCCGGCTACAATGGGGCTAGTCTGTTCGGGGTTGAGATCTTTGCCCCCGAAACGACCGGCGCACTGATGGCTGCGCTCTGGGTGCATGACCTGCGTTGCCGCGATTGCGCCGCCAATCCTGATGTTCCCCTCGATCATCCGCTCGAACTATTAACTGCCAACGCTAACCACGGCGGTCTCTGGCGCAATGGCTTTTTGCCCCGCACGGCGCTGCCGCTGGCGGCGGTGATCGGGTTCTTTCGGCCAATGGCACGTTCGTAAAGGTGTTGTGAGGTGTCGCTGTGGCAGGATAGCCTACGACAAATGAACAAAGATATATTGACGTTTAGGTGAAATCATAGAAAATTGGTAACGTTCCGTTCTTGCGCTATGGAAAATGATATGCAGAAGCTCATCGCTCGCTTTGTTCATGTCAAGGCTTCCAATCCTGACCAGCAGCGCCGGGGGCGCATTCTGGTGTCGCTCTCATTAGGTGCGGTGGCTATTCTCCTTACAGTTGGTTTAACGTTAACCCTGCTTCAACCAACAATAGGGCGATTGATTAACCTTAGTCTTGCTACGCTCGTGTTTGCTACGGCTGCTTTTTTGGGACGCCAAGGCTTGGTGAGCGTAGGTTCCTACATCCTTATCATTGTGTCCGCTATAGGATCACTGAGCGGCATATATTTTAATCCCGACTCGCCATTTAGTATCATATATCTTCTTATTTGTATATTGTTATCGAGCGTCTTACTCAAACCATATCAAATCTGGATTGTGTGGGGAGTTTGTCTCACGTTGCTTGCCCTTGTGGTTTTCACTGTGCCACAAGCGACGCGGGAAAACATATTGCTCGACTATGCGGCTGCGCACGTTTCAGTTCTGCTTACAATAAGCGCGTTGATTACATTTATTGGCGCGCGCAGTTTAGCCGCCGCGCTGTCCGAGGCGCGCGAGCTGCGCCGGCAAGCCGAGGAAGCGAATCAGCGCTTAGTTCAGGCGAATACTGGTTTAGAAGCGCGGATCGCTGAACGAACTGAAGCATTGCAACGCCTCGCCGATGAACAACGTGCTACCATGGCCCAATTGGAAGAGTCGCTGCGCTCGCAACAGGAGTTGAACCGGCTGATTCTTGAACTCGATGTGCCGATTATTCCGGTGCGCGATGATACGCTGGTTGTGCCGTTAGTCGGCGGCCTTGAGAGCAATCGTGTGCAACGGTTGCTCGAGCATGTCTTGCAAGCGATCGACCAAACCGGCGCCCGGATGCTGGTGCTCGATGTCACCGGTGTGGCGGTGATCGATACGTATGCGGCGACGGCTTTGCTCCAAGTTGCCCAAGCTGCCCGCTTGATGGGGGTCACGACAACGCTAGCCGGTATTCGCCCCGAAGTTGCCCAAACGTTGGTCAGCTTGGGGATCGATTTATCTTCTATTCATACAGCATCAACCTTGCAAGCGGCGCTAGCGTTGCAGCCACGGATGCGTGCCTCTGCGTAATGCCATGTTGGGCCGGGTTGAGCTAATGCAGCGCATAGGAGCGGTTCTTGACGAATCGCCCGTTCAGTGGTACACTTGAGAGCCGTGCCGGGGTAGCTCAGTGGTAGAGCAAACGGCTCATAATCGTTAGGTCGCGGGTTCGAATCCCGCCTCCGGCACCACTCGCCGGTGAGCCATGCTCACCGGCGTTTCCATTCATATCGCGTCATATCGCGCTCTTATTGCTCTCGCGAAACTGCGTTCGGTACAAATCCTGTTAGCCGTATCCCTAGTCCCGATTCGTTACTCCCTGCCAACGCTCTATGCTCAACCATCTGCGCCAGTTTCTGCTTGCCGAAGGGTTGGGGCAGCCAACTGCCCGTCTGCTGGTCGCTGTTTCCGGCGGCGGTGATTCGCTGGCGCTGTTGCACCTGCTCGCCACTCTCCACACGACCGGCGGGCCGTCGCCAATCGTCGCCCATCTCGATCACGGCTTGCGCGGGGCCGAATCGGCGGCTGAGGCGGCATTTGTGGCCGAAACGGCCGCGACATGGGGGCTGCGCGCCATTGTCGAGACAGCTCATCTACCGCCGGGTACCACTCCGGCGGCGGCCCGCGTCGCTCGCTATGCCTTCCTTGCCCGTACTGCCATCGCCGAGCAGGTCGATGCGGTGCTGGTTGCCCATCAGGCCGATGATCAGGCCGAAACCGTGTTGATGCACCTCCTGCGTGGGGCGGGGCCGGCCGGTTTGCGCGGCATGCGCCCGCGGGTCGAGTGGCCGGAATGGGCAGCGCC
>NZ_DAOTWH010000234.1:0-6820 GCF_034435895.1 Chloroflexus sp. | reverse complement strand
TGGCGACCGCAGTATCGATCACCGGCACGCCGGTGATATCGATAATCACTATATCCGACTGCCGTTCAGCGATAGCGGTGAGCAGGCGTTCCATAATTTGGCCGGCGCGGGAGCTATCGATCGCGCCGACCAATGGCAAGACCAAGATGCCTTCGTACAGCGGCAAAATCGGCGTGCTCAGCTCGCGGATGGTCTGTTGTTGGGTCTCGATCTGCTCGGCCTGATCGCGCAGCTCTTGCTGGAGCGCCAGCATCGCTTGGCTATAACCGAGCAGCAACAGCCGGTTAAACTCGTTGATCGCATCCTCAAAGCGCCGCACATCGCCGATAGAGACCCGATCTTTGCCGAAGGCATCGAGTTCTTGCCAGCAAAACTCGCGAATGCACCTCATCACGGTCATCATATCGTCGAGCGAGAGGCCCATCCGGGCGCGGCGTTCGCCGATTTGGGGCGCCCATTCGCTGACTGGCGCACTGTTGTTGTCGCCAAAGAGTGCGCAGATGGTTTCGACCGAACGTTGCAAGGCCGGGCTTAATTCATTGGCAGGGATAGCGGCATAGCCGCTGCTCTCGGCTTGCACGGCCCGGTACAAACGGTCGCGTGTTTGTGGTATGCGCTCGCGGATGAAGGCGGCTAAGTTGGTTAGCGTTGTGCTCATAACGCTCCTCGGCGACACACCCTAATAGGCGCGGGCAAAGATGACTTGCCGATCGGTTTCGCGGCCAGTGTAGATGCAGTGGCCCACCGTACCGGGTTGCTCAAGCGGGATGCAGCGGATGGTTGCCCGCGTCTCCTCTTGGATGCGCTTTTCGTCGGCGGTATCGCCGGCCCAAAATGCGCGGGCAAAACCTTGTTCGACCTGCTCTTTCAGCTCTTCGTAGGTGGTTACATCGGTGGTATGGGACTCGCGGAAGGCAAGGGCGCGCTGGAAGAGACCGGTCTGCATTTCGGCCAGCAGAGTCTCGATTCGCTCGGTCAGGCCAGCCTGCGGCACGAAGCTCTTGCCGGCTTTGCCGGGAATATCGCGGCGCGCGAGGGCGACCGTCTCTTTGGCGACATCTTTCGGCCCGATCTCGATCCGCACCGGCACCCCCTTCAATTCCCACTCGTTAAACTTGTAGCCGGGGCTATAGTTATCGCGGTCGTCAACCTTGAATCGCAGCCGGCCTTTCCATGCGGCGGTCATACGGTTGACGGCTTCCATCACCGCGCTGCGCTCTTCATCATTCTTGTAGATTGGCACCACCACCACCTGAATCGGGGCCAAGCGCGGCGGCAGCACCAACCCTTCATCATCCGAATGGGTCATAATCAGCGCACCGATCAGGCGCGTGCTCACCCCCCAGCTCGTCGTCCACGCATATTGGATGGTATTGTTCTGATCGGTAAACGTAATATCAAAAGCGCGGGCGAAATTCTGGCCGAGGTTATGCGAGGTGCCGGCCTGCAACGCGCGCCCGTCTTGCATCATCGCCTCGATACAATATGAACGAAGCGCGCCGGGGAATTTCTCTTTTTCGGTCTTGAGACCGCGGATCACCGGCACCGCCATCTCTTGTTCGACAAAATCGGCGTAGACTTCGTGGAGGATGCGCAACGTCTCTTCCTCGGCCTCCGCTTCAGTGGCATGGGCGGTATGGCCCTCTTGCCACCAGAACTCGGCGGTGCGCAGGAAGGGGCGGGTGCGCATTTCCCAGCGCATCACGTTAGCCCACTGGTTATAGAGCAGCGGCAGATCGCGGTACGAGCGGATCCACTTGCTGTAGAAATAGCCGATGATCGTCTCGCTGGTGGGGCGGATGATGTACGGCTCGGCCAATTCTTCGCCGCCGGCGCGGGTGACTTCAGCCACTTCGGGGGCGAAGCCCTCGACGTGCTCGGCCTCTTTCATGATGAAACTCTTGGGAATGAGCAGCGGAAATTGGACGTTGGAGTGGCCGGTGGCTTTGATTCGGTCATCGAGCGCGCGCTGCATCAATTCCCAGATTGCCCAGCCGTGCGCTTTGACCACGATACATCCGCGCACGACTTCGGCGACCTCGGCTAGATCGGCTTCGCGCACAATATCGAGATACCACTGGTTATAATCAACGCTGCGTTGGGTAATAACATCTTTGGGCATGCCGCTTCCTCGGGCTGGTTATCAACGCTTATGCTCAGCGCGGCGCGCTGATTCCTACCGGCTTATTATAGCCGACATGCGAGAAGAGAGTGCGGCGACAAAAACACAAAACGCGGGGCGCATCACCGCCCCGCCATTTCGCCACTATTCCTAACGGAATTACTTCTTCAATTCTTGTTGCATCACGGCCATAATCCGATCAACATCAACACCGGCCTCTTTAGCAAGCCGGATCTGCTCGAGCAGGCGGGCCTGCGCTTCGGCCAGCCGGCGTTGTTGATCGACCTTCTCGTGCTCACGATCGGCTTTGGCCTGATCTTCGGCCCACTTCCACGCCTGCTCCCAAAAGAGACCAACTTCACGGAACATCATTCCAAAGATGCCGCCGCTCTCTTTGACTGACATTGATCGCTCCTTCCCGCCGCCAGCCCGGCTGCGGCGCTGCTATCGCGGTCCTGTTTCCCATTCTATTACGCAAAAAGCAAAACGTCAATCCTCACTGGCGGGTTCTCGCTTGCACAAACCGCATGGAGATGCTATACTAGCCGTGATTGATGTCATATATGAAATTAGCGTGGCTTCGGTGACGAAGCTGCGCCGAGGAGCGTCTATGCCGGCGCCCTACACACCCTCTGTTGCCAGTGATGACCGCCGCCGGGCTGTCGATCTGAATGGCGCTGCTGTCCATCTCTTCCGCTTTAATGGCCCGCTCGATCTCGCCTACGAGTATTTCTGCGACATTCCGGCGGTGTTTAGCCTGTTGCCCGATGCGATCGAGGTCTTTGCGTATGCCCAAAATCGCTACCGCCTCGTCGTCGGCGCAACTGATGGCCACGGCCACGCGATGGCCGGCTATTTTGACGTGGCCGCCATTTTCGAGCCGCACCGCCTGATCCGGATCGTGCCGGTCGATGATGGCCCGCCGATCGATCTGACCGGGTTTGTCTTTCCCGGCCAGCTCTTTGCCGAGGCGGTCTTTTATCCGCATGCCCATGGCACGGATGTTGAATATACCGTCGAATTGGCGATGACGATTCCGGTGCCGCGGGTGCTGTGGGGGATGCCCGGCAAGGTGTTGCAAGCTGTGGGTGAGCGGGCGATGGAACATAAGATGAACCACATGATCACTGGCTTTACCCGCGCCATCGATGCCGATTTCCACGCGTGGATCGGCGGCAATGGGTGATGAATGGTAAGGGTGCGGCGGTAGACGCACGCTCATAGGGTGTCTCGTCATAGTTGCATTATTCCCGCAACCTGCTATACTACGCGCAAATAGTTTCGTTGCCAACAATCATAGGTGGACGCTATGCAGCTTGGTGTTTGGCGCCGGCGCGCGCTGTTGGCGCTCGCAGTCTCGTTGTGGCTGGTCTGGTCGCTGGCTGCGTTACCGATTGCGGCGCAAACCACGCCTGATCCCAAAACTGTCACTATTCCCGGTACGATCCAGAGTGTGCTTGGCTGCCCCAGCGATTGGCAGCCGTCGTGCAGTATTACCTACCTGACCTACGACCCCGCAGTTGATGTGTGGAGCGCGCGGTTTGACTTGCCGGCGGGCTATTACGAGTACAAAGTTGCGCTGAATGATAGCTGGGCCGAGAATTATGGCCTCAATGCCCGCCGCGATGGGCCAAACATTCCGTTGCAGGCGCCCGCGCCGGCGACAGTACGGTTTGTCTACGACCATAAGACCCACTGGGTGACGGATAGTATCAATACGCCGCTGATCGTGGCGGTGGGCGATTTCCAACCCGCCCTTGGCTGCGCTGCCGCCGATGATCCCACCTGTCTCGGTTCGTGGCTGCAAGACCCTGATGGCGATGGGTTGTACACCTTCACCACCAACCGCATTCCCGCCGGCGAGTACCGCTTGCGGTTGGCGATTGGCGAGACGCTGGAGGGTGCAATTGGCGAGGGCGGCCCGAATGGCCCGCCATTCGTGATCAAGGTGGACGAAGGCGGCGAGGTGTACGTCGGCTATAACGCAGGGAGTGGCGAAGTGACGATTTCTACCGCCGGCGCGCCTAAAGGCGATATTTCGCGCGCCCGCGCCTATTGGGTTGATGCCGAGACGATCGTCTGGAATGTGATTGGTACGCCGCGCTATCGCTATGCCCTATTTAGCGATCCGTCCGGCGCGATCAAGCTGACGCCGCAAGGGGTGGCGGGCGGGCAACGGATCGATCTGACCTTTACGCCGGCTGGCCCCGGCCCGGCGCTGGCTAAGTTTCCCCATCTAGCCGGCTTTAGCGCCTTTAAGTTGCCGCCGCTCGATCGTGCGCGTCTGATCGGCCTCACCCGCGGCCAGTTGGTGGTGGCGATGTACGATGAGAATGGCCAGCCGCTCGATGCGACCCGCGTGCAGATTCCCGGTGCGCTCGATGCGCTCTTCCCCTACGATGGCCCGCTCGGTGTGACGATCGAGAATGGGGCGCCGGTGATCCGGGTGTGGGCGCCGACGGCGCGCCAAGTGCGTTTGCACCGCTTTGCCGATGCTAATCCCGATACGCGCGCGGTGGTCTTGCCGATGACGCTCGATGCCGCGACCGGCGTCTGGAGCATTCGTGGCGAGGCGAGCTGGATCGGCCAGTATTATCTGTTTGAGGTTGATGTCTATGTGCCGAGCGTGGGCCGGGTGGTAACGAATCTGGTCACTGACCCGTATTCAGTTTCGCTCAGCGCCAATAGCACTCGCAGCCAGATTATCGATCTGAACGATCCGGCCTTGCAGCCACCCGGTTGGGCGACGTTGCAAAAGCCGCCGCTGGCCGCGCCTGAAGAGGCAGTGCTCTACGAGCTGCATGTGCGCGATTTCAGCATTCTCGACGAGACGGTGCCTGCCGATCTGCGCGGCACCTTCCGCGCCTTCACCGTGCGCGACAGTGTTGGCATGCGCCATCTGGCCGAATTAGCCGATGCCGGCGTCACCCACGTCCATCTGTTGCCGGCCTTCGATATTGCCACCATCGAAGAGATTCGCGAACGGCAAGCGCCGCTGCCCTACGAGCAACTGCGCGCGCTGCCGCCCGATTCGCCCGAACAGCAGGCGTTGATCGAGCCGATCCGCGATCTCGATGGCTTCAACTGGGGGTACGATCCCTATCACTATTCGGCGCCGGAAGGCAGCTACAGCACCAATCCTGATGGCCCACAGCGCATCCTCGAATTTCGCGAGATGGTGCAGGCGCTTAACCAGACCGGATTGCGCGTGGTGATGGATGTGGTCTACAACCACACGAACGCCAGCGGCCAGAACCCGCGCTCGGTGCTTGACCGGATTGTGCCCGGTTATTACCACCGGCTCGACGGCGACGGCAATGTGACCACGTCAACCTGCTGCGCCAATACTGCCACCGAGCACCGCATGATGGAGAAGTTGATGATCGATTCGGTGGTGCTGTGGGCGAAATACTACAAGGTTGATGGTTTCCGCTTCGACCTGATGGGCCACCACATGAAGGCCAACATGCTGGCGGTGCGGGAGGCGCTCGATGCGTTGACGCTCGAACGCGACGGTGTGGATGGCAAATCAATCATCATCTACGGCGAGGGGTGGAACTTCGGTGAGGTCGCCAACAACGCGCGCGGCATCAACGCGACCCAATTCAATATGGCTGGCGCCGGCATCGGCACCTTCTCTGACCGGCTGCGCGACGCGGCCCGCGGCGGCGGCCCCTTTGACGATCCGCGCTTGCAAGGCTTCATTTCCGGCCTCGCCACCGATCCGAGCGACTTCCCACAAGGTACGCCGGATGCGCAGCGGGTCAAACTGCTGGCCGAGACCGATCTGATCAAGCTGGGGTTGGCCGGCAATCTCAAGACGTACCGCATGGTTAACTACGAAGGCCGCACCGTCCCCGGCGAGCAGATCAAGTATCGCGGCGCCGCCGGCGGCTACACTCTCGATCCGCAAGAGCAGATCGTCTACGTGTCAGCCCACGACAACGAGACGCTGTTCGATGCGGTGCAGCTCAAAGCGGCGGCCACCACGCCGATCGCCGAGCGAGCGCGCATGGCGCAGCTCGGCCTGTCGCTGACCGCGCTGGCGCAGGGCATTCCCTTCTTCCACGCCGGCGATGAACTGCTGCGCTCGAAATCGCTCGACCGCAACAGCTATAACTCGTCCGACTGGTTTAACCGGATTGACTGGCGCGGCCAAGAGAACACCTTTGGTTCGGGGTTGCCGCCGGCATGGGATAACCAGAGCAACTGGCCGATCATGGCGCCGCTGCTGGTCAACCCTGCCCTCAAGCCGGACGAGGCGCTCATGCGCGCGACCTACGACCACTTCCGCGAGATGCTGCGCATTCGCCGCAGCACGCCGCTTTTCCGGCTGCGCACCGCTGAAGAGGTCGAGCGGATGGTCTCGTTCTTCAACAATGGGCCGGATCAAATCCCCGGCCTGATCGTGATGAGCATCAGTGATAACGGCCCGGCGCGGCTCGATCCGAACATCGGGCAGGTGGTGGTGCTGTTCAATGCCCGGCCTGATCTGGTGACCATCACCATTCCCGAATTGGCCAACGGCGATCTGCGCTTGCACGATGTGCAGGTCGCTTCGAGCGACGAGCGGGTAACACAATCGCGCTACAGCGCCGATGGCACCTTCAGTGTGCCCGGTCGCACTACAGCGGTCTTCATTGGCCCGCGCCCGCTGGTAGCCGCACCCGCACCGGCGCCAACGGCGACCGCAGCGCC
>NZ_DAOTWH010000233.1:0-6982 GCF_034435895.1 Chloroflexus sp. | reverse complement strand
GACCCAACGGCGACGCCGTTGCCTGCCAATCCCACCGCACCGCCGGCTCCCACCGCCACCGAGACACCGGCTGTTCTGCCGCCAACCGCTGCGCCGGCGGCGACGTTGGCGCCAACCGTTTTGCCGATCAAGGAGACGCCCATGTCGATTCCGCCGGTTCCTACGCTGAATGCTCAGCCGTTGACGCCGCCGTTTGATGGCTTTATCCAGCGCCAGATTGATGCGGCGAGGCGCGATCTCGCCCAGCGGTTAGGGATTGATGTTGCTGCGATTGAGGTGGCTTCGGTTGAGGAGGTGACGTGGCCTGATGGCGCGCTGGGTTGCCCGCAGCCCGGTATGGTCTACATTCAGGTGTTAATTGAAGGTTTGCACATTCTGTTGCGGGTTGGCGATCAGCTCTACCCCTACCACAGCGGCCGTAACCAACCGCCGTTCTTGTGCGAATCGCAGATGGGTCTGCGTGCGCAGCCGTAACGCTCCCTCCGCAGCATCAATCATCATCGTCCCGGTAGCGTCTCGTACATCACCGGGGCGATGATGATCCCAGATATCCTATGCGTGCGGTCTCGGTGCCTTCATAGCAGATGTTGCAATGGTAGTTGGTGCCGCAGCAATGGTATACTGATAGCAACTCTTGCCTCGTCCCTCTCTTTTAACATACGTATGAACAACCAATCTTCCCCTCACCGGCGTTGCGACTCCTCTCCCGCAGCGAGTTAAGGGGCTGACAGAACATGTGGTTGAGCACAACTGTTGATCGCGGTGTGATGCCGTAAAACCCTGTACTGCGCTCCCCATCACCCTTCCCCCAGCGTGGGAGGGGTCGGGGGTGAGGGCCAGTAGCCCGCGCAGCGGGCTTCGTAATAGTAGCCTAGCCCTTGCGGGCTAGGTACCGGATCGGATGTTCTATCCGCCCTTGCACCCTAGCGGGGAAGGGGGTGGAGTTAGGGGCACGGCAGATGCGTCATCAATCTTCCCCTCACTGGCGTTGCGACTACACGGTATGGCGAAACAGTCGCTGTTTGCGCCTGCTGATCGTGGTCGTGATCGCATTTCTGATCGGTGTGGCGCTGCTGATCGGGCAAGCGCTGTATCGCTAATGAGCTTTCTTGCCTGCGTTTCCCCCTTTTGCGCCGAGCTAGTTCTAACACATTACTAACACTCCGCTGATAGCGATCTAACATCGCTTCTTTATTTACTCAGTGT
The DNA here is from genome assembly GCF_034435895.1 of Chloroflexus sp. Taxonomy (GTDB): domain Bacteria; phylum Chloroflexota; class Chloroflexia; order Chloroflexales; family Chloroflexaceae; genus Chloroflexus. The sequence continues at coordinate 5,776 of NZ_DAOTWH010000233.1, read as the reverse complement.
ACGCCTGTTTGCATCATCATCGCTGTACAGCGAAGCGCGTGAGCGTTACGCTGCTGTGCGTTGGCGATCAAGGAGGTGGTACGCGATGACGATGGATCTTGGCCTGCTTATCCTGCAAGTGGTCATCGGCTTACTGATGATGGGCCACGGTGCGCAAAAGCTGTTTGGCTGGTTTGGCGGCCAAGGCTTGCGCGCTACCACTGAGTGGCTGGCAAGCATGGGCCTGCGCGCGCCGCGCTCGTGGGCGCTGATGGCTGGTCTGGCTGAGTTCGGCGGCGGCTTGCTCTTCGCCCTCGGCCTGCTCCATCCGATCGGTCCGTTGGCGATCATCGCCGTGATGATCGCGGCGATTGCCCTCGTCCACTGGTCGCATGGCCTGTGGATCAGCAAGGGCGGCAGCGAGTACAGCCTTGTGCTCGCGGTGCTGGCGGCGGTGATGGGGCTGTGGTCTCCCGGCGCCTACTCGCTTGACCGCGTGCTCGGCATCGCTTTGCCGCAACCGCAGACCTTCTGGATCGGCCTGATCCTCGTGCTGGTTGCTGTTGCCTTCGCGCTGCTTAGCCGGCAACGCCAGCCGCTGGCGACACCGCGCAGCGCTGGGCAAGCTGCTAGCTAGTCGCACCGGGGCGTCGCCCGCGCGGCGCCCCGCACTCAGACAACAGGAGGTTACCTGTGCAAGTTCGACCGTTGCATGACCGGGTAGTGGTGAAACCCAAGCCGCGGGAAGAGAAGACCAAAGGCGGCATCTTTCTGCCCGATACCGCGAGCAAAGAGCGCCCGATGGAGGGTGAGGTGATTGCGGTTGGGCCGGGCCGGCGCGCTGACGACGGCAAGCTCATCCCGATGAGCGTGAAGGTTGGCCAACACGTGCTCTACGCCAAGTACGCCGGCACTGAGTATAAGATCGATGAGGAAGAGTATCTGATCCTGCAAGAGAAGGATATTCTCGGTATCATTGAGGAGTAAGCGATATGGCGAAGCAACTGATCTTCGATCAGCAAGCCCGCACTGCGCTGAAACACGGTATCGACACCCTTGCCCTCGCGGTGAAGACGACCCTCGGCCCCCGTGGCCGCAATGTCGCTCTCGATAAGAAGTGGGGCGCGCCGACCGTCACCCACGACGGTGTGAGCGTCGCAAAAGAGATTGAGCTGAAGGATCCGTTCGCGAACCTTGGTGTGCAACTGCTCAAGCAGGCCGCTGTTAAGACCAACGATGTCGCTGGTGACGGTACGACTACGGCGACCGTGCTGGCCCAAGCGATTATCAGTGAGGGCTTGAAGCTGGTAGCTGCCGGCGCCAACCCGATGCTGCTCAAGCGCGGTCTCGATAAGGGTGGCCAAGCTTTGGTCGCCCGCATTAAAGAGCAGGCGATCACCCTCAAGACCCGCGATGAGATCCGCAATGTCGCGACCATCTCGGCTCAAGATGCTGAGGTTGGCGAGTTGCTGGCGACCGTCATGGATAAGATTGGCCGCGACGGCGTGGTGACGGTCGAAGAGGGCAAGAGCACCCATCTCGAGCACGAGCTGGTCGAGGGTATGCAATTCGACCGCGGCTACATCTCGCCCTACTTCATCACCGACTCGGCCCGCATGGAGGCGGTGCTCGACGAACCTTACATCCTGATTACCGATAAGAAGATTAGCTCGATCAAGGATCTGCTCCCCATCCTCGAGGCGGTGCTGAACAGCGGTAAGAAGGATCTGCTCGTGATTGCCGAGGATGTGGACGGCGAGGCGTTGGCGACGATGGTGGTCAACAAGCTGCGCGGGACGCTCAACGCGCTGGCGGTGAAGGCCCCCGGCTTCGGCGACCGGCGCAAGGCGATGCTGCAAGACATCGCGATCCTCACCGGCGGTACTGTCATCTCCGAAGAGATTGGCCGCAAGCTCGAGAGCGCGACCTTGCAAGACCTTGGCCGCGCCCGCCGCGTCAAGGCCGACAAGGATAACACTGTGATCGTCGAGGGTCACGGCGACAAGCAAGCCATCCAAGCCCGCATTGCCCAGCTCAAGCAGCAGATCGAGACTACGACCTCGGATTACGATCGCGAGAAGCTGCAAGAGCGGGTGGCGAAGCTGTCGGGTGGCGTGGCCGTGATTAAGGTTGGCGCGCCGACCGAGCCGGCAATGAAGGAGCGCAAGGCCCGCGTCGAAGATGCGCTCAACGCGACCCGCGCTGCGGTTGAGGAGGGGATCGTACCCGGTGGTGGTGTTGCCTTGCTCAACGCCATCCCGGCGCTCGATAACGTCACTACCCAGTTTGAAGAGGAGCGCATGGCGCTCAATGTCCTCCGCCGCGCGCTCGAAGAGCCGCTGCGCCAGCTTGCGATCAACGCTGGCGAGGATGGCTCAGTAGTGGTCGAGAATGTGCGCAACGAGCAACGCAAGCGCAACAACAACCACTTCGGCTATGACGTGATGACCGGCAAGTACGTCGATCTGATGGAAGTTGGCATCATCGACCCGGCCAAAGTGGTGCGCACCGCGCTCGAGAATGCGATCAGCGTCGCTGGGATGGTCTTGACCACCGAGGCGTTGATCGTTGATGCGCCCGAACCCAAGAAGAACAGCAATACGCCGCCAGTGCCGGACGACGATTTCTAATCCGGTAATGTCCCGATGATCGTATGGGGCCGCACAGATGTGCGGCCCCATACGATTCTGCTATGCGGTATCGTTACACCCGCGTGATATATTCGCCGGTGCGGGTATCGATCTTCAACACATCACCCTCGTTGATGAACGCCGGCACCTCAATCACCGCTCCCGTCTCCAGCGTAGCCGGCTTGGTGACGTTGGTCGCTGTGTCGCCGCGCACCGCCACCGTCGTCTCCACCACCTTCAGGTTGACGAATATTGGCAGCTCGACGCCGATGATCGTTTCCTTCTCAGCGTCGTAGACCAGCTCGACAGTTTCGTTCTCTTTCATAAACTTCGCCGCGTCACCCACCAGCTCCGCCGAGACCGGAATCTGGTCGAAGGTGTCGTTATCCATAAAGATGAAGCTATCGCCCTCGCGATAGAGGTACTGCATCGGGCGGCGCTCGATGCGCACGATGTCAATTTCGGCCCCGGCCCGCACCCGATCTTCAATCACCTTGCCGGTGGTCAGGCTCTTCATCTTCATGCGCACGAACGCGCGCCAGTTGCCCGGTGCGACGTGCTGAAACTCGATGACCTGATAGAGGTCGTTGTTGTAGCGAATCACAATCCCGTTGCGCAGATCTGAGGTCGTTCCCGCTGCCATGCCAATATGCTCCTCGTGATAACTTTTTTGCGACAATATAACACAAGCCGGGCAGGCTTCGCTTCCCGGCGAATGCTATCACTATAGGCGGAAACGCGATTCTGCGCAAGTAACGACGCAGTAGCGCCGGATGGCTGTCCGGCTCCGTAAAGGTACGCAACGAGTCTTAACGCAAAGACGCAAAGGACGCCAAGAGCGCGAAGTATTTTTAGGTTGGGTACAAGCGCGCTGATACCATTCCCAAAAACCTTTGCGCCCTCTGCGTTCTTCGCGCCTTTGCGTTAAAACTCGTTGCGCCTTTACTCCCTCTGCGCCGTCTCCCTCCATAAACCGTTCTCTTGACTGATCAGCTTTTTCCGCAGATTGGGTACAATACCCTTGGCATCGTTCCATCACCCATCCTTGAGGAGACTCCATGAAGCTCGTTTTGCCCGGTCTGCTGCGCGATGAACTCCTCCCCCGGATTGAGGCCGTTGCGCCGCAGGCGACCATTGTGTGGTACGATCAGCACGGTGAACCAGAAGCGCCGATCGCCGATGCTGACGTGCTCTTGCGCTGGTTTTTCACGACCGAGCAGTTGGCCTGCTTGGTGCGCCAGATGCCGGCCCTACGCTGGCTCCACATTCCCCGCGCCGGCGTGGATGGCTCGCTCATTCCTGAAATTGTCGAGCGCGACATCATCGTTACCAACTCCGCTGGCGTGCATGCCATCCCGAGCAGCGAATTCGTCATGCTCTTCGCCCTCAGCCACGTCAAGCAAGCCGCCCGTCTGCACCAGTTGCAAGCCGCGCACCAGTGGCGCGAGCAAGATATGCAACTGCGCGAATTGGCCGGCACGACGATGCTGATCATCGGTCTCGGCCAGATCGGCCAAGCCATCGCCGAACGGGCCAGCGCCTTCGGCATGCGGGTGTGGGGATCGCGCCGCAACCCGCGCCCCATGCCTAGCGTCGAGCGGGTGGTTGGCGAGGGGGAATGGAGATCACTCCTCCCGGAGGCCGATGTTGTCGTCATCGCAGCGCCGCTGACTCCTCTGACGCGCGGCATGTTTGGCAGAGCAGAGCTGGCGCTGATGAAGCCAGATGCCTACCTCATCAATATTGCCCGCGGCGAAATCGTTGACGAAGCCGCCTTGATCGCCGCCCTCCGCGATTGCCGCATCGCCGGTGCTGGCCTCGATGTCTTCGCCCAAGAGCCGTTGCCGCCCGACAGCCCCTTCTGGGAGCTGCCAAACGTCTTTGTCACGCCGCATATCTCGTGGAGTTCGCCGCATATTCGCGCCCGCACGCTCGATATCTTCGCCCAGAATCTGCGGGCGTTTGTACATAACGAACCGATGATCAACGTCGTTGACAAACAGGCCGGATACTGAAGGCGCAAAAACGGGAAACGCAAAGGCGCAAAGGGCGCAGCGATCGCGAAGGTTTTTCGGGAATGGTACCAGCGCGCTTGTGCCCCACCATACAAAATACTTTGCGCCCTTTGCGTTAAAACCTTGGCATTCTTAGCTTCCTCTGCGCCTTTGCGTTTAAACTTTTTGCGTCTCTGCTCGCTCTGTGCCTTTTACGTTGCTGAAGGAGTATACTTTCATGACTTCAACCGCCGACCGTCTCATCGGTCTGTTCGCCACCCGCGTGCGCGAGGTGACGCCGCCGCTCTTCGGCGCTGCCGGCGAGCTGGCCCGTCCAGTGATCAGTTTTGCCTACGGCCTCGCCGACCCCGCCCTCTTCCCCCGCGCCGAGCTGATGGCCGCCGCCGCCGAGGTGCTGGCCTACGAGGCCGCCGAGTCGCTCAACTACGCTATGTCCTACCCCGGTCTGACCGGCCAAATCGTGGATCGTCTGCGGGCCGAGGGGGTTGCAGCCCAACCCGAACAGGTGCTGGTGGGGTATGGCTCCGGCCAGATTCTGGCCCTCTTGCCCGAAATCTTTGTCGATCCGGGGGATGTGGTGATTATTGAAGGGCCGAGCTTCCTCGGCGCAGTGCGGCGGTTCCTCCAGAGCGGCGCCCGGCTGGTGACAGTGCCGGTTGACGAGCACGGCATGGATGTCGCGGTGCTAGCCGATGTCTTGCGCCGTCTCACCGCCGAAGGCCGGCGGCCCAAGTTCATCTACACCATTCCCACCTTCCACAACCCGACCGGCGTCACCCTCAGCCTCGAACGCCGCCGGCAGTTGGTGGCGCTCGCCGCCGAATACGGCGTGCCGGTGGTCGAAGACGACGCCTACCTCGATCTGCGCTTTGCCGGCGAACCGCTGCCCTCGCTGGCCGCCCTCGATCACGAAGGCTGGGTCATCCGCGTTGGCACCTACTCCAAGATTCTCGCTCCCGGCCTGCGCATCGGCTGGGTGCATGCCCGCCGTGAAATCATCGACCGCCTGCTCATGGTCAAAGCCGAAGGCACTACCGGCCCCTTCATCACCCGCGTCGTCGCCCGCTTCAGCGCCGCAGGCCGGCTTGAGCGGCACATCGCCGCGCTGCGCCAGCACTACGCCGCCAAGTGCGCCGTCATGGCCGCAGCGAT
>NZ_DAOTWH010000232.1:0-4491 GCF_034435895.1 Chloroflexus sp. | reverse complement strand
CAGTCGGCTGCGGCGCGGCGGTCGGTTGGGCGGTCTGGCCGCCGCCACAGGCGCTCAGCGCCAGCGCAAGAATCACTAACAACGTCATGGCAACACGGCAGACAAGGTGGGTACTCTGCATTGAACGGTCTCCTTCGACTAACCTGTTCCTATCACCAGCGGGCTGTTGAGGGGTGAATGACGTTTCCAGAGCGGGTTGCTGCTCTCCCGCACCGGCTTCATTCGCTCCCTCTGTCTGCCCGAACCATAAATCATGCACGCAGCTCGCGTCTTACTCCCCATTCCCTATCTCGGCGCCATCACAATCGCCTCGCCATCGGCAATCAGGCGACCATCAGCGCCGGTACAGCGGGTCTGGAACGTCACCAACGGTTTGTCGGCGCGGATGTGGGTAATCGTTACCGTTGCGGTTAACGCTTCGCCGGCGCGCGCGCGATCGACAAAGGTCAGGTCTTGTTTGAGATAAACCGAACCGGAACCGGGCAATTCCACGCCGAGCAGGTAGGAAAAGAGCGCGCCGATCAACGGTTCCGGCACGGTCTCGCCCGGCTGGTCGCCGCAGAGCGCAGCGTATTCGGCGATCAGGTCGTGATCGAACACCCGCTGCGTCGTGGCCTGCATCCCAACAGCAAGCTGTTTCACAGGTCTGCCTCCTTGATCATGGCGCGTTGCCGGTCAAGAAAAGCGGTGAGGCCAATGCTCGCTTCAATTGACCGGATCTGCGCGCAAAACAATGCTCGTTCGCGATCCAGCTCGGCGCTCAACCGTTCACGTTCACTCCAGAGCAGCCGGCGGGTGCAGGCGATGCTCCCCGGTAACTGCGCCGCCATTTGGTGGGCCACGGCTTGCGTCTCTTCGACGAGGTGGCTGGCCGGCACGAGCCGGTTGGCCAAGCCCCACGCCACTGCCTCTTCGGCGCTGATCGAGCGTTCGAGCAGCAGCGCCTCGGCTGCACGCCGCTGGCCGATCAAGCGCGGCAAGAGCGTTGCCCATCCCCCTTCCGGGCTGAGGCCAAGGGTGGTAGTGTAGGCGGTGAAGCTGGCTTCCGGCGCGACCAAGACCACATCGGCGGCCAGCACCAGCCCCATAGCGCTGCCGTTGGCCGGTCCTTGCACGGCGACAATCAACGGCGCCGGCAGATCGATCAACTCTAACATCACGCGGTGGAGTTGCCGCAGCAACTCATCGGCGTACAATACCCGCTCGGCGTGACCGGCTAAGCCAGCGATGTCGATCCCGCGCGAGAATGACGGCCCGGCGGCTTGCAAGATCACCGCCCGCACGCCATGGTGGTGGCGCGCGGCGGCGAGCGCATCCAGCAGCGCGGCCAGCAACGCTGGCGTGAGCGGGTTGTGCTGCGCTGGCCGGTTGAGCGTGATCGCCACCACCGGGCCGTCAGGTTGGATGGTCACAACGTCATGCATGGGTGATCTCAAGCACCGTCTCGCCGCTGCACGCCGCTTTGCCGTCGCTGCGCACGACGCTCACCGCGCAGCGAAGCTGGTTGCCGTCGCTTTCCAGTACCTCGACAACGATCTCAATCGTTTCACCGGCAAAGACTGGATTGGTAAAGCTGAGATTCTGTTTACGCTGCACGCCGGTTGGCGCCAGCGTGCGCAGCGCGCCCCTGATGTAGCCGTACAGCAACATGCCGTGGGCGATGGTGCGACCAAAACGGGTGGTCACTGCCACTGCCGGATCAGTATGGATTGGGTTGGTGTCGCCGCTCACCGCCGCAAAGCGATCGATGTCTGCTTGGCTGATGGTGTGTGCGCGGTTGTAGCGGGTGCCGGTTGGGATTGGCGTCATACGGATGTCCTTGACGTATCTCGTGTGAACACAGTGTGCTATGTCCCCGCAAGGGACACAGCGTGCTTTGTCCTTACGGGGTGCGTTGCCAATGTGCCGTCAATAATGCGACGAACCGGTCGGGCGCTTCGAGGTTGGCCGAATGGCCCACCCCGGCGATGATCTGCGCTTCGACCCCCAATGCCTCGGCGGCGCGTTTGACCGTCTCGGCGGTGACGAGTGGGTCTCGTTCGCCGCCCATCACCAGTGCCGGCGCGCCAATTTGCCGCAAGGCGTCACCCGGTTTCCATGCGCGGAGGGCGTTGATCGCGCCGTTGGCTGCGCTGAGCTGCTGGCTATGCCCGATCGCGACCAACTCGCGCCAGAGATCGTCTTCCGGCGCGGTTGGCGCCATCGCTTTGATCGCCTGCGCAAAGAAGTCGGGGTTGTCTTTCAGCAGTTGCTGCCGGTCAGGTTGATACACTTCGTCAGGCATGCCATCCACCCACGGTGGAGCCAGCACAGCAATCGTCAGCACGCGGTCGGGCCGGTCAAGGGCGGCTTGCAAGACCACTGCCGCCCCCAGCGAGTGCCCAACCAGATGGCAGCGTTCAATCTCTAGCGCATCGGCGAAGTGCCACAGGTCGGCGGCCAACGACGGCATCGTGTAGTCGTTGTCAGGCCCCTGCGTCGCGCCGCGTCCGCGCAGGTCAGGGGCCAAGCCGCGGTAGCCGGCGGGCAACCGTTCCAGCACCCGCAGCCACCAGCCGCTGCTGGCCCAATTGCCATGCACGAAGATGACCGGTTCGCCGTGGCCGTAATCGAGATAATGCACATCAAGATCGCCGGCTTTGATGGTGGGCATAGGCCCTCCTTCTTCTTCCCTACCCCTTGCCTGCCAAATGCGCATGAAAAGCTGCGTTAAACTGCTCTGGATATTCGATGTACGGCGTGTGGCCGCAATTCTCAAACACCACTTCGCGGTACGCGCCGCCGGCGGCAGCGTAGCATTCGAGCACGGTGCGGATCTGGCTGATCATCGGCTGCGGCGGATGCGCTTCGGCACCGGGCCAGTCGGGCAACACGCCAAGCTGGCCGAGCGTGCCGACATCGAACAGCGACATATCGCTGACGATCTGGTCATCGGCCCCGCGCACCCACAAGATCGGCGGCTTGGGATCGGCGGCTACAAAGCGTTCGACCGAGTCACCTACATACAAGGGCGAGATGGCGTTGATCGGCCCCCACACTCCCGGCGCAATCCCCGGCCAATTGGGTGACGGCTTAAAGTCGCCGGGGTAGCGCTGCGGCCCGACCTTCTCGCTGAGCATTGAAAGCAGCAGCGCCTCTTCGCGGGCCGGGCGGAAGGGCGGCTTCCAGTAGTAAGTGTTCATCACCACCCGCGGCGCTGCTACGCCGGCATCATCGGTCGTGTCACCCGCCGCCATCCGCTCAACAAACGCCTGATTGACCGTACCGCCACCCGATCCGGCCCCGTCTGGCCAGCAGAGTTCGCCATTCAGACCCTTGCAGCCGCCAAAGCCATAGGGTGAACCGGGAGCGGCTAACGTAGCGGTGATGATCCGCTGCGGCGCGGCAGCGATCAGGTTGAACAGCACCACACCGCCGAGTGAGTGACCAACCGCATGGCAACGCTCAATGCCAAGCGTGTCGAGCAGGGCGAGCAGGTCATCTACCCAATCGCCGCAGCCGCGAGTAGCGTCGATCAACAGGTCTTCGGTCTCGCCGTAGCCGCGCAGGTCAGGCGCAATCGCGCGAAAACCCGCCGGCAAGGCCAGCATCGTCTCTTCCCAGAAGGTCGCCGACGAGGCATTGCCATGCACGAAGAGCACCGGCTCGCCGTCAGCCGGGCCGCTGCTGAGGACGTGCATCTGCAAGCGCGGGGTTTGCACCATAGTGGACGTGATTCCGGGCAGGGTGGGAATCTTGCTCATACTATGCTCCATTCGTTATGACGATACACCTGTTCCTCCTCTCGCGGGAGGATGTTTACCGTAGAGGGCGCAGAGACCGCAGAGGGTAAAGAACCATCTCCCCCGGCCCTGAAGGGCCGGGCTATGCTTACGAAGCCCGCTGTGCGGGCTGATGCGCCTCACCGCTCACCTTCTGCTTCCACCGGATGCGCTCCCCTTCGGGGCCACACTCCCCTCTCCCAACGGGGGAGGGGCTGGGGGTGGGGGCATCATCACCCCAGCGGGGGAGGGGATGGAGATGGGGGCATTGTTACCCCAGCGAAACGACCTCACCCCTCAGTACTCGCGGCGTTGCCTCCATCCTGTTGAAACATCCGCTTTAACGCCTGCTTGTCAATCTTGCCGGCCCCGGTCTTGGGCAGTTCGGGAAGGGTCACAACCCGTTTCGGCAGCTTATAGCGAGCCAAACGCGCGCCGGCAAACGCGAGCAGGTCTTGGTCAGAGAAGTCAATGCCGGCGCGCACCACCACTGCCGCCCATCCCACTTCGCCCCAATGCGGGTCAGGCATCCCCACCAGTGCCACTTCGGCAACGGCCGGGTGCCCGGCTAAGACGCTCTCAACCTCGGCGGGATAAATGTTTTCGCCGCCAGAGATGATCACATCTTTCAACCTCCCCACAATGCGATAACATCCATCGGCATCAACACTGGCTAGATCGCCGGTGCGCAGCCAGCCATCCACAAAAGCCGCCGCCGTCTCGGCGGGCC
>NZ_DAOTWH010000231.1:0-1865 GCF_034435895.1 Chloroflexus sp. | reverse complement strand
AGTTTGACTGCCGCACGCCATAGCCGCCGCTTGCCGCGAGCGCGAGAGTAACCCTCTGTGGGTTCGCTCGCGCCAAAGCGGGAGATTGCTGCGGGCGCTGCGCGCCCTCGCAATGACAAACAGGACTGTCAAAGTTGGTCGAGTACAACCATTGATCGCTGTGAAACGCCTCAAAGCCTAGCTCCGCTCCCCTCTCCCGCGCCAGTGGGAGAGGGGCCAAGGGTGAGGGCCAGCAGCCCGCGCAGCGGGCTTCGTAACCCTAGCCCGGCCCTAAAGGGCCGGGCGCCGGGCAGATGCCCCTTCCCCCTCCGGGGGAGGGCTGGGGTGGTGGCATGCCGCTCCCCGCGAGCGCAGGAACTGCTTACTGTACCATGAGAGACAGGACGTCGCTTTGTCTATAAAGGAACCCTATGCCCACCAAAACCGACTGGTGCGCTATCATCGATCGCCATCTGCCCCCGGTTAACCAGCTCGTCGCGCGCAATCGCGCTATCACCGCCGCCTACGCCAGTTGGTATCTGCGCCAGCCGTGGTTGTTTCGCTGGGCTGGCTTAGCCGCCTTTGCTTCGGCCCAAGCCGGGATTGGCATCGCGCTGGCCGAGCAACTGATGACACCGCAGCGGATGATCGGCAACGGCGCTGCGCAACCGGCCAATGCCGCCACGCTCGACCTGCTCGGCGTGCTGGCGGGGCGCGGCGTAAGTCTGGCCCTGCTTGCGCCTACCCTGCTGCACGCCGCCGCCACCGGCCAACTGCTGGAAGACTTGTTGGTTATCAAACAGGCCAACGATGCTATCTTCAACGATACCGGCTGGGCCCATCTGGCCTACATCCACGGCGGGTTGGCCGAGCTAGAGCGGTGCGTTGCCGAGAGCGATCAGGCTATTCTGGTAGCCTTTCGCCTGCTTGATGAAGGCGCGCAACGCATGTGCAAACCTGAGACCTTCACTGACGGCTGGGAGTTGGTGAATCAGGCGGCGCTGACCCTGCTGCGCCACGAGCAGATGACGATCTTGCCGCCGTATATGGCCCGCTTGTCAGACCTTGGCCGCCTGATCGCTTCGTTGGGCACGTGGATGGACTTTACCGGCGGCGGGCCAGTGGGGGGGCCGTCCTTCCCCAACTTCTTTGGCTTGCCGGCGGTGTTGAGCGGCGCGCGTAGCATTGCCAATACCACCGACCGCTGGACGTGGATCGAGCGCGATCTGTTGCCGGCGTGGTTTGCGCACAGCGCAGCCTACCGTGAAGGTGGCCCGCTCGATCGCCGGTTGCGTATGCTGGCAGAGAGTTAGGATAGCCGCAAAAAGCCGAGCTGATATAGCGTATACTCATATTGCAGTTAACACACCTTACGCTGTGTGCGTTGAGCATGCAGACATTTGGCGCCGAACCGGCGCCACTGGCACTATGTGCTGAGAAAAAAGCCGGCGCCATCTCGCCTGCCTATATGAAAGCACCAACCACCACGATGACCCTCAACATCACGATCATCTCCCGTTCCGAATGGCCCGCCGTGCTCGAACTGTTTGACCGCTGCAACCACAGCGACGGCATCGTCTTACCGGTGTGGCTCGATGCCGATCCGTTGCCGGCACTGGTCGCGGCGCGGATCGGCGAGACCGTAGCGGGGGGTGCGGTGCTGTACGGCTACTTTGAGATCGAAGCCGTGATTGCGGTTGATCCAGCGTGGCGCCGGCGCGGCATTGGCCGGAGCTTGCTGACCCAGATCGGGCAATGGGCGCAGGCGCGGGGCGGGAGCTGGGTGGCGGTGGCTGATGAAGCGGGGCCAGCGGTCGCGCCATTCGCGGCGACATTAGGGTTGCAACGGCTGAACATCGAAGTGCAACTTGTCCTTGACCCGGCCC
>NZ_DAOTWH010000230.1:0-2810 GCF_034435895.1 Chloroflexus sp. | reverse complement strand
GGCCCGCCGCCAATAGCCGGCGCAAACGTGCGGGCCGCGAATCTGCAATTCGCCGACTTCGTCCGGGCCACAGAGGCGGCCATCACTCGCTACCACCCGCACATCAATGAACATCAGCGGATAGCCGACCGCTCCCGGCTTGGCCCGCACCAGCTCCGGCGGCAGCCAGAAGGTGTTGGGGCCGGCTTCGGTCAGGCCGTAGCCGGTCTTAAAGTCAATGCCGCGCTCCCAGAAGGCGTGGAAAACCGGTTCGGGACAGGGTGCGCCGCCGCTGATCACGATCCGCATACGGCTAAAGTCAATCGTTGGCCAGCGTGGGTGTTGTTGCATGGCGATGAACATCGTCGGCACGCCAAAGAAGAGTGTGGCTGGGCCGTGATCAATCAGATCGAAGACCTGATCGACATTGAAGCCGCGACAGACGATCGAGGCGCCACCGATCTGCACCAACGGCGCCGTAAAGACGTTGAGGCCGCCGGTGTGGAAGAGGGGCGCGTTGAGGATGGCCACGTCATCGGGCCGCAACTGCCAGCTCATCACGGTATTGACCGCGTTGGCGGCAATGCTGCGGTAGGTGAGGATGGCGCCTTTCGGCAAGCCGGTGCTGCCGCCGGTGTAGCAGATGACCCACGGATCGTTCCAGCTCAACGTGACCGGGGTGCATTCGGCGGGCAAGGCATCGCGTTGGGCAATGGCGGGATCAGACGGATCGGCGGGTGTCGCGCCGTCAATCGCTAGCCAGTGCGTGACTGATGGCGCTTGCGCGCGCAGGGTGAGCGTCATGGCGGCGTATTCGGGGCCATACGCCAGCACCTTCGGCTCGCCGTCGGCGATTAGATCGCTCAGCTCGGCGGGGGTCAGCCGCCAGTTGAGCGGTTGCAGGATCGCGCCGAGTTTCGCGCAGGCAAACCACAGATCGAGCAGATCGACGCAGTTTTGGGCCAACGTCGCCACCCGATCGCCCCGCTCAACCCCCAACCCGCGCAGCAGATTGGCGGTGCGGTTCGCTACCGCATTCCACTCGCCGTAAGTGATTGGGCGCATGCCATGCTGGGCATTGAACAGCGCCACCTTATGCGGTGACAACTGCGCGCGCCGGCCCAGCCAGTCGCCAAGGTTCATCACGTCCATGTGTTCCGTGCGGCGTCGCCGCCGCGATACGCGCAGATGCGCAACTTGCAGCTGGGGATTTGAGGTTGAGGGTAGCAGAAGGGGGTTGCGCGACGGTTACAAATCGGTAACAGGCGGCAGTGGGGCGTCGCCGGCGCGCAGCCGTTCGGCCAGAGCGAGCGTGATCGGCGCCGGTTCCACCTCTAATTCGCGGGCCAGATTGTCTACGCAGCGTTGGAAGACGCGCAGGGCGGCGGCGCGATTGCCTTGGCGAGCATAGGCCAGCATCAACAGCCGGTAGGCCCGCTCCCAGCAGTTGTCGTAGCCAAGCATGCGTTCGGCGAGCGCAATCACCTCTTCGTCGCGCCCCTGCTCGGCCAGCGCCTGCGCCAACCGGTCGGCGCTGCGCAAAAAGGTGTTGCGCAACCGTTCCCGCTCGGCTTCGGCCCAACTCTCATAGAGCGCGTCGGGCAAAAAGTCGCCGTGGTAGAGCTGCAAGGCCGCTTGCAGCCGCTGAATGCCGACCTCAGTGCGGCCTTGATCGAGCAAGCGCAACCCATCGGCGCATCCGGAGCTCAATTCGGCGCAATCGAGCCAAATATCGGCGGTGGGGCGCAACCGGTAGGCGCTGCCGTCGCGCGCGATGAACGATGAGGTCGCCTCGCTGCGACTCGGTTCGAGCACCCGGTAGAGCGCGCTTAGCGCCACCTTAAAATCACGGATCGCGGCTTCGGGGGCGAGGTGCGGCCACAGCATCTCGGCCAGCTCTTCGCGTTGCAACCAGCGGCTGCGATGGGCAATCAACGCCTGCAAGAGCTGGCGCGCCTTGTCGCGCTGCCATTCACGGGCCTCGATTTCATGATCGCCACGCCACACCCGAAACGCCCCCAGCGTTTGCACCCGCAACTGGTAGCCGGGGTGTACTTCCAAGCCGCGCAGACCGAGCCTCGCTAACAAGCGTTCGATATAGTCGCGGTGATGGCCGCGTGCGCGGGCCGCCAGCACCACCGGCAGCGCGCGGCGCGGGTCGGTGAGACCGAGAAAGGTGGGGCGGGTGAAGAGGTAGTCGTAGCCGTGGGTAGCGCTGAGCTCAAGCGCTTCGTTGATGGCAGCGATCGCCGCCGCATCCTGCCGTTGTTCGTGATAGGCAAGGGCTAGCCAGAGCGCCGCCGCCGCTTGACCGAACCGATCGCTGCACGCGCACAGATCGGCGCGGGCGGCTAACAGCACCTCATGCGCCCGCTCTACCTGCCCTGCGATCAGATGGCTCACGCCGCGTTGCAATTGGATCATCGCGCCTAACCAGAGATCGCCGGCCCACCGGCAAAACGCTTGGCCATCAGCGGCAGCGCTCTCGGCGGCGGCGAGATCGCCAGCCAAACCGTAGAGGCGCGTCAACCCCCACAGCGGTTCCACCCGCAACCGATCCACCCCTAAAGCATTGCCTTCGGCCAAGGCTTTGCAGTAGTAGTCAAGCGCGTGGTCACGGGCGGCTGCGCCGGCAGTGGCGCTCTGCAACGACCACGCATGGCCAAGCCGGGCGTAGGCGACCGAGGTAATAAAGCGGGAATTGCGTTCAACCCCCACTTGCACCCCCTCGCTAGCCATAGCCAGCGCCTGATCCACATCACCCTCAAACGCGGCGATCAAGGCCAGCACCAGCGCCGCTTCGCGATGGCCGCGGGGGGCCGGGGTCGCGC
>NZ_DAOTWH010000229.1:0-1757 GCF_034435895.1 Chloroflexus sp. | reverse complement strand
GTGCAACGCTGGGGTATCGGTGGCAACCGCCGACCCGGCGATACGAATGCGCGGGCCGGCGAGTTCGCGGGCCAACTGCTCGCCAGCGACAAGGAGGGCAGCAGCGCCGTCGGCCAGGGTGCTGCAATCGAGCAGGTTGAGCGGCGAGGCCACCATTGCCGCTTTGCGATACTTGTTGGCGTCAATCGCAAACCGGTAGAGCGCGAGCGGATTTTTCGCCCCGTTGGCATGGGCATTGATCGGGAACGGCGCGAAAGCGTCGGCAGTGTAGCCGTACTCGTGCAGATAGCGCCGCATCAACATCGCCCACTGCGCAGTAAGGGTGATGCCGTGCAACGCTTCTTCGTTGCTGTCGGCAGCCATTGCCTGCGCAGCCTCGATCGCGTCTTCGAGGTGATCAGTGACCTTTTCGACCCCGATCACTAGCGCGAGCGGCAAACCGTTTTGCACCGCTTGCACCGCTTGATAGAGCGCCAACGCGCTGCTGGCGCCGGCGGCTTCGATACGCAGGGCCGGTATCGATGACGAGAGGCCAAGCACACTGGCCAGATACGCGCCGAGCTGGCCTTGCCCGTACAATTCTTCGCTGTAGGCGCTGCCCACATAGAGCGCGCCGATCCGATGCGGCGCAATCCCCGGCGCGCTGGCCAGCGCCAGCCGCGCCGCTTCACTGGCCAGATCGGCCAGATCACGCCCGTAGTGCTCGCCGACGGCGGTCGCGCCCATACCGGCAATATAGACGTTGGTCATAACGACTCCTTTATCGTAGCGATGACCTTCATTCCTCTTGGATGAGTTTGAGGAATTGAAGGGGTTCGATCCTCTTGGTACGGGTCCTTGCTCTACGTGACGAGAGAACGTTTGGCGAGAGGGGATAGGGGCAGAACTGAATGCTCTCCCTTTACCCCATCACCAACTTCCCGCGCCACTTGGCGTAGATCGCGTAATCGATCATCACGGCACGCTTGAGGTAGGCTGCGGTCAAGGGCGCTCGCTCGCGCCGTTCAAGGATCGCGTCGGTGACGGTGAGGGCATAGGCATCAGAACCAGCTCCGCTGCCGTAGCTGGTCACGAAGATGGTGTCACCCGGTTTCGCCACGTCGAGAATGGCGCATAGCCCAATCAGCGCTGCCCCCGAATAGGTGTTGCCGATCTGCGGGCTGAGCAACCCCGGCGCGATTTGGGCATCGGTAAAACCGAGTCGTTTGGCGACCGCTTGCGGGAATTTGGCATTGGGTTGGTGGAAGACTGCGTAGGTGAAGTCGGCGGCAGTGCGATTCAGTTGGCGCAACAATTCGCTGGCTGCCGATTGGATCTGGTGGAAATAGGCTGGCTCGCCGGTGAAACGGTTGCCATGCACCGGATAGGGCCGGTCGGCCCGGCGGTAGAAGTCGGGTGTATCGGTGACATACGAGAGAGTGGCGTCAATGGTGGCCAGCGCCTGCTCGGCAGGGCCGACGATCAACGCTGCCGCGCCAGCGGAGGCGGTGTATTCCAGCGCGTCGCCGGGCCGGCCTTGCGCCGTATCGGCGCCGATCGCCAGCACATAGCGCTGCATCCCGCTGCCGACCAGCGCCATCGCCGCCGTTAACGCTTCCGAGCCGGCCTTGCAGGCGAACTCCCAGTCGGCAGCGCTGACCCACGGGCCGGCGCCGAGCGCTTCAGCCACGACCGTGCCTGATGGTTTGACGCTGTAGGGATGGCTTTCGCTGCCGACCCAGACCGCGCCGAGATTAGCGGCGGGGATAGCGGCGCGG
>NZ_DAOTWH010000228.1:0-11495 GCF_034435895.1 Chloroflexus sp. | reverse complement strand
TGCCGTGGTCGACGTGGCCGATGGTGCCGACGTTAATATGCGGTTTCGTCCGCTCGAATTTCTGCTTGGCCATTGTGTTGTTCCTCCGCGTTCTTGCGCGATCTGCTTATCCTTGTCAGCCGGATGCGGCTTATTCCCGATCAGACCAGACGGCGTAAATCGCCGTGGGCAACAAGCGGCGAGTGGTCTGTTCTGGGATGGCCAACTCGCCGGCGGTTACATATCCATGAAACGGCGCCATCGTCTCGGCAAGCAAATTACCGATTGTCAGCGCCGAAATGGTTGTCGCATAGGCGCATACCAACACACCTAACGGTTGCTGGCTGAGCAACGCAGCGCATTGGGCCAGCAACTGCGGCAATTGTTCGTGCAAGCGCCAAATCTCACCGTTTGGCCCGCGCCCAAACACCGGCGGGTCGAGCAAAATCAAATCGTAACGATTTCCCCGCCGCAATTCGCGGGCGACAAATTTACCGGCATCATCGATCAGCCACCGGATCGGGCGGCCGGTCAGTTCGGCCAGCGCCTGATTCTCTTGCGCCCAACGCACGGTAGGCTTCGAAGCATCGACATGCGTCACGTGCGCACCGTAGCGAGCGAGATGCAGGCTGCTCAATCCGGTATACCCAAACAACACCAACGCGCGTGGCTGGGTACGGCGTTGCACTTGCCGGGCCAACCATTCCCAATGGGCGCTATGTTCAGGAAACACGCCCGTATGGCGAAACGGCGTCAAGCGCAGCCAACAACGCACCCCATTGGCATTGATCGGCCAGCGTTCGGGCAATGGTCGATGTTGTTGCCATTCACCCGGCCCCTCATCGCCGCGCGTGCGGCGAAACGTCGCATCAGCCTTCTGCCATTCGGTCGCCGGCAAATGCGGCGACCAGATCGCCTGCGTCTCCGGCCGGGCCAACACATACGGGCCAAACCGTTCCAATTTCGCGCCGTGGCCTGAGTCGATCAATTCATAATCAGACCAAGGCGGCGGCGTCAGCAGGCGTAGTTCCATCGTCGCAGAAAAGGGACGACCGCGCGGGGCGGCCGTCCCCGTCCTTCCTCACTAATTTGCGCTGCGCTTCTCGATAATCTCCTTGGCCAACGCATCAGGCAGCGGCTCGTAATGGTCAAATTCCATTGACGAGGTGGCGCGGCCCTGCGTGGCCGAGCGGAGGTCCGTCATATACCCGAACATATTGGCCAGCGGCACGAAGGAACGCACCACCTGCGCATTGCCGCGGGCTTCCATGCCTTCGATGCGGCCACGGCGCGAGTTGAAATCGCCGATCACGGTGCCGAGGAATTCTTCGGGAGTGACCGTCTCGACTTTCATAATCGGCTCGAGCAATTGCGGCTTGCCGCGGCGAACCGCTTCTTTGAGACACATCGACGCCGCGATCTTAAAGGCCATTTCCGACGAGTCAACCTCGTGGTACGAACCGTCGTACAGCGTTGCCTTAACATCAACCACCGGATAGCCGGCGATCACGCCAGTCTGCATCGCTTCGCGCAGGCCCTGCTCGACAGCGGGGATATATTCTTTGGGAATCACACCGCCGACGATCGCATTGACGAACTCGAAGCCACCGCCGGGAGGCAACGGCTCGAACTTAATCTTAACGTGGCCATACTGGCCCTTGCCACCGGTCTGGCGGACGAAGCGGGTCTCGTGATCAACCGGGACAGTGATCGTCTCACGGTACGAAACCTGCGGCTTGCCCTGATTCGCCTCGACCTTATACTCGCGGCGCATACGATCGACGATCACCTCGAGGTGCAGCTCACCCATACCCTTGATAATCGTCTGGCCGGTCTCAGGGTCGGTATAGACGCGGAAGGTCGGGTCTTCCTCGGCCAACCGGCTGAGGGCGATCGACATCTTGTCTTGGTCAGCCTTAGTCTTCGGCTCGATCGCCAACTCGATCACCGGCTCAGGGAAGCGAATGCTCTCAAGCACGATCGGGTGATCGGGATCGCAGATCGTATCGCCGGTATAGGAGTTCTTGGGGCCGACCATCGCCGCGATTTCGCCGGCATACACCTCATCGATGTCTTCGCGATGATTGGCATGCATGCGGAGGAGGCGGCCAAGGCGCTCACGCTGGCCACGGGTCGAGTTAAGGACATACGATCCCTTCTCGATCTTGCCGGCGTAGACGCGGAAGTAGGCCAGCTTCCCGACATACGGGTCAGCGACAATCTTAAAGACCAGCGCGGTAAACGGCTCATCGTCGCTAACGCGGCGAGTAATCACCTCAACCCCCTCATCACCCGCCACCTGACCGGGCAAGGTGCCGGTAATCGCGGGGCGATCGAGCGGCGAAGGCAGGTATTCGATGACAGCGTCGAGCAGCTTCTGAACGCCCTTATTACGCAGGGCCGCACCGCAGAGCACCGGCACTAGCTTGCGCTCGATCGTCGCCTTGCGCAGACCGCGCTTCAACTCCTCGACGGTCAGCTCTTGGCCTTCGAGGTAGAGCAGGGTCAGCTCATCGTCGGTCTCGGCGATCATCTCGACCAGCTCATTGCGGGCCTTCTCGGCGGCGGGACGCAGCTCAGCGGGAATTTCCTCTTCACGGATATCCTTGCCGAGGTCGTCATAATAGATCGTCGCCTTCATCGAAAAGAGGTCGATCGTGCCGCGGAAGGTGTCTTCCACGCCGATGGGCAACTGGACGACCGCCGGCTTCGCGCCGAGGCGATCCTTAATCATCTGCACACAGCGCTCGAAGCTTGCGCCGACGCGATCCATCTTATTCACGAAGCAGATGCGCGGCACATTATACTTATCGGCCTGTCGCCAGACCGTTTCCGACTGAGGTTCAACGCCAGCCACGCCGTCGAACACGACGACGCCGCCGTCGAGCACGCGCAGTGATCGTTCCACCTCTACCGTAAAGTCGACGTGGCCGGGAGTATCGATAATATTGATCCGATACTCAACGCCATTAAGACGCCAAGGGGCAGTCGTCGCTGCGGCGGTGATGGTAATTCCGCGCTCCTGCTCCTGCGGCATCCAGTCCATCGTTGCGGTACCCTCGTGAACCTCGCCGATCTTGTACGTGCGGCCGGTATAAAACAGGATCCGCTCGGTCGTCGTGGTCTTGCCCGCGTCGATATGGGCAATAATGCCGATATTGCGTACCTTGTCGAGTTCGATCTGACGTGGCATACCCGTCACATACTCCTACGTGAGGCGACGCAAGTCGCCGTATCCTCTAAACCGAGACCGGCGCTAGAGCCGGCCATAGTGGGCGAAAGCGCGGTTGGCTTCCGCCATGCGGTGAACATCTTCCTTCCGCTTAATCGTCGTGCCGGTATTGTTGTAGGCATCGATCAACTCTGCAGCGAGGCGATCAACCATTGGCTTGCCCGAGCGCGCGCGGGCCGACATCAGCAACCAGCGCATGGCGAGCGAATAGCGGCGGTCGCTCTTGACCTCGACGGGCACCTGATAAGTAGCGCCGCCGACGCGCTTGGGCTTCACCTCGATCGAAGGGCTGGCATTGCGCAGCGCCTGCTCGAAAATCTCCATCTGCGGCTTCTTGAGCCGTTCGGCGGCAAGATCAAGCGCCTGATAGACGATCCGCTCGGCGACACTCTTCTTGCCGCGCTCCATGACCTTATTGATAAACTTCTGGACAAGAACGCTGTTATAGCGCGCATCCGGCGGAACTGGCCGCCGTTCAACCGTACCGCGACGGGGCATACCGCACCTCTCCTACTTCTTACCGCCCTTGCCAGCGGCTGCACCCTTGCCGACCGGCTGATTCTTCTTTGTACCGTACTTGCTGCGACCCTGCTTGCGACCGTTGACACCCTGCGTATCGAGCGTGCCACGCACGATGTGATAGCGCACGCCGGGCAAGTCCTTCACACGGCCGCCGCGGATCAACACCACCGAGTGCTCTTGCAAATTGTGCCCCTCGCCGGGGATGTATGCCGTCACCTCAAGGCCGTTGGAGAGCCGCACGCGGGCGATCTTGCGCAGCGCCGAATTGGGCTTCTTCGGCGTCATGGTCGTCACCTTGGTGCAGACGCCGCGCTTCTGTGGCGATCCGCGGCCGCGAGTCAGCTTCCCCTTCAGCGAGTTGTAGGTGAAGCGCAGGGCCGGGGCTTTGGTCTTTTTCACCACCGGCTTGCGCGGCTTCCGAACAAGTTGGTTAATGGTCGGCATCTAATGCTCTCCTTTAAACCGGCCTGCGATCAACAAGCTTTTGCAGACAAAATAATAGCTGGCCCAAAGATCTGGTCGCAGTATGCCACTGCGCCTTAGAAGTGGGCCGCATGGCGCGCAAACATTCTGCTGCGCAATTTCTTCGCAGCAGTATCGGAGTATAGCACTGTCACTAGGCTTTGTCAAACAGGACAACGAATGGGGAACGAATGAACGAATGGGACAGCGAATGGGGGTTTAAGGGATGTGGATGGTTTGCTATGCGGCGTTGTCTTTGTTTGTAGCCGGATGCGGTATGATGAGAGACGATACACCGTGTCATGGCAGGAATAGCGATGAGATCAGGCCGGATTGATATTCTAGGTGTACCGATTGATGATGTAACCGAGCCGGAGGCGTTGGCGCGGGCAGCGGCGATGATCGAGGCCGGCGGGCCGCACCAGATTTGTACGGTCAATCCGGAGTTTATCATGGAGGCGCGACGCCATCCGGCATTTCGCGCGGTGTTGCAGGCATCCGATTTGAATACGCCTGATGGTTTTGGTGTGCTGCTGGCGGCGCGTTGGTTGGGCACGCCGTTGCGGGGTCGGGTGACTGGCGTCGAATTGACGCAAGGCTTGGCCCAGCTCGCGGCGGAACGCGGCTACCGCATCTTCTTTTTAGGGGCGGGGCCGGGGGTGGCAGAAGCGGTGGCGGCGGTGTTGCAACGACGCTGGCCGGGGTTGCAGGTTGCCGGCTGTTATGCCGGTTCGCCGGCGCCGGAAGCTGATGCGCAGCAGCGCGCGATCATCGCGGCGGCGCGGCCTGATATCTTGCTGGTGGCGTATGGCCATCCGCGTCAAGAGTTGTGGATCGCGCGCAACCAGCCATTCTTGCGGGCGCCGCTGGCTATGGGCGTAGGTGGGACGTTTGATTATCTGGCCGGCCGGGTGCCGCGCGCCCCGCAGGTGATACGCCGGTTGGGGCTAGAGTGGGCCTTTCGTTTGGTGGTGCAACCGGCGCGCTGGCGGCGGATTATCGATGCAGTGCCGGCGTTTGTGTTGGCGGTGCTCTGGCAGGGCCGGCGGGGCAGCGCAGCGGGAATGAGGAATGAGGGAGCAGGGAAATAAGATCGATTGCTCGTCGTCATGAGCGTGATGATACATTCAGTAAGCGCGACCTAAACCGTATTGCCGGCGGTGTGAGCCGGCGCTGGAAGTGAGGAGTGCTATGGCGCAGACCACAGCGGAAAAGATTGCAGCGCTGCGCGAGCGGCGCGAACGAGCGCGCAATCAAGACCCGGCGGCAATTGCCCGCCAGCATGAGCGTGGCAAGTTGACCGCGCGCGAGCGGATTGAGCGTCTGCTTGACCCCGGTTCGTTTGTTGAACTCGATGCTTTTGCCGTCCATCGCACCTCGGCGTTTGGCATGGAACGGCGCAAACCGTTGGGTGACGGTGTCATTACCGG
The DNA here is from genome assembly GCF_034435895.1 of Chloroflexus sp. Taxonomy (GTDB): domain Bacteria; phylum Chloroflexota; class Chloroflexia; order Chloroflexales; family Chloroflexaceae; genus Chloroflexus. Next base: position 5,870 of record NZ_DAOTWH010000228.1, on the reverse strand, counting down.
TCACGGCACGATCGATGGCCGTCCGGTGTGTGTGTTCGCCCAAGACTTTACCGTCTTCGGCGGTTCGCTCGGTGAGGTGTTCGCCGAGAAGATTTGTAAAGTGATGGATCTGGCGCTGCGCATGGGCGTGCCCTGCATCGGGATTAACGACAGCGGCGGCGCGCGTATTCAAGAGGGTGTGGTGAGTCTGGGCGGCTACGCCGAGATCTTCTACCGCAACGTGTTGAGCAGCGGCGTCATTCCCCAACTCTCGATTATTGCCGGCCCCTGCGCCGGCGGCGCAGTCTATTCGCCGGCGATGACCGATTTTATCTTTATGGTCAAAAACATCAGCCAGATGTTTATTACTGGGCCTGATGTGATCAAGACCGTAACCGGCGAGGAGGTCGGCTTTGAAGAGTTGGGCGGGGCGATGACCCATAACACGCGCAGCGGTGTGGCCCATTTTGCCGCCGATACTGAAGATGAGTGCTTTGACCAGTTGCGAACGCTGCTGTCGTTCTTGCCGGCGAATAATATGGAAGACCCGCCCTACCAGCCGCCGACCGATGATCCTGAGCGGATGGATGAGGAATTGCAGAGCATTGTGCCTGACAATCCGCGCAAAGCCTACGACATGATCAAAGTGATCGAATCGGTGGTGGACGATGGCTTCTTCTTTGAGGTGCAGCCGGCATGGGCAAAGAATATTGTGATTGGCTTTGCCCGGCTCGATGGGCACGTGGTTGGCGTGGTCGGCAATCAGCCGCTGCAAATGGCCGGCACGCTCGATATTGACAGCTCGGTCAAAGCAGCGCGCTTTGTGCGCTTCTGTGACGCCTTTAATATTCCGCTTGTGACCTTTGTTGATGTGCCGGGTTTCTTGCCGGGCACCCAGCAAGAATATGGCGGGATCATTCGTCACGGTGCGAAGTTGCTCTACGCCTACTGCGAGGCGACGGTGCCGAAGTTGACGGTGATTACGCGCAAAGCGTACGGCGGCGCGTATGACGTGATGGCGAGCAAGCACATTCGGGCCGATTTCAACTTCGCGTGGCCGACAGCCGAGATTGCAGTGATGGGGGTGGATGCTGCGGTGCGGATCATCTTCCGCAAAGAGCTGGCTGAAGCCGATGACCCGGCGACGCGGCTGACCGAGCTGGTGGAAGATTACCAAAACCGCTTTGCCAACCCGTATGTCGCTGCCGAACGCGGCTACATTGATGCCGTGATCGAGCCGCGCGAGACCCGTCCGGCCCTCATTCGCGCGTTGCGCCTAGCTCGTACCAAACGCCAAAGCCTGCCCGCGCGAAAACATGGCAATATTCCGTTATGATTAGTGTGATCGCGGCTTAAGATCTGGTAACACGCTTGTTGATGCCTGTGCTATCATAAATGTGTTGTATCAACATGTAGGGCCGTTGCGAAGCAACGGCTCTACGACCAATCGGGTCGCACTGCAATAGCTCTACAATCAAAGCTCGCAGGGTGGGAAGACAGGCATGAGCGATGTCGAGGGCGCGACAGGACATGTGATCGAACTGCGCCTGCCAAGCCGGCTAGGCTACGAACGGATCGCGATGGATACAGCGGCGGCGCTGGCGCGGCGGATGGGTTTTGCTGATGAGCGGATTGACGCTTTGCGCACTGCCATCGGCGAAGCAGTGACCAATGCTATCGAGCATGGCAACCAAGCCGATGCAGCGATGAAAGTGGTGGTCGTGCTGACTGTGCGCCCCGATGAGCTGATTATTAGTGTGTCCGATCAGGGGCGGCGGGCGCTAGAGCTTGAACGGACGAAGACGCGGCCTCATATCGCTGATGTCTTTCAACGCGCTGATAAGGGCGGTTGGGGTATTTGGCTCATGCGAGAATTAATGGATGAAGTAGAATTTACCCTAGCGCCGGGCGGCGGGAATCAGGTGCGAATGGTTGTCCATCTGGAACGCTCGCCGGTTGGTGATCAATAAGCCGGGACATTATGCAGATCATCCTCCCCAGTATTCTCGGCTACGAAGTCGTTGCGCGTGACGCGGTGGCGTCGTTGGCTCGCCGCTGCGGCATTTCACCAGAGCGCGTCGAAGACGTGAAGACGGCGTTGTGCGAAGCGTGTACGAATGCGATTGAGCATGGCAATCGATCTGATCCGCAGCGGAAAGTGCAGGTGCTCTGCACCGTAGACGAACAGCGCTAGATGATCGAGGTCTGCGATGAGGGCGGTTCGTTGCCGGTATTACCGCGCAAGCCAGTTCAGTGGACGCTGAACCAGCGCGCTTCATTGCGAGGGATGGGTCTCATGCTCATTGTTACGCTCACCGATGAGGTGAGTGTCGTGGCTGACCCGAACAATGGCACGTGTATGCGGCTCGTGTTTTACCGTGATCTGACAGGAGATAGCGTGAGTGTATCGTGATACTGCTGGATTATGGTGGATGATCTGAGGAGCGATCGATGTTAGAAGACGAGTTGACCGTCAATATTCGCCATCGTGACGGCGTAGCGATTATCGATCTGATCGGTGATGTGACGACCTTCGCCGAAGAGAAGATCAACGGCGCGTACCGGCAAGTAACGGAGAAGGGCGATCGGTTCATTCTGCTCAACTTTCGCCAGAACGATTATATTAATAGTGCTGGGATTGCCATTCTGATCGGGATTGTCACCGAAGTGAATCAGAATGGGCAGAAGTTGGCGGTCAGCGGGTTGTCACCGCATTTCCAAAAGATCTTTCGTATGGTCGGTTTGGCGCAATATGCCGAGATCTATCAGACCGAGGAAGATGCGCTCAGCGCGTTCAAGCAGCTAGGGGCAGTGGAATAGTTCATTGCACGAGTGTAGTTGCTGCTCTTGTTCGCCCTCTCGCGATCTGCCGCGAGAGGGTTATGTTGTCTCGATGGACGTGATGGCGGCAGCTAATTCATCTGGGGTAACGACCGCATTCCCTAACCGCCGCACCACCAACGCCGCTGCGATGTTGGCCAACGCCGCTGCTGTTCGTCCGCGGCAGCCGGCAGCCAACGCTAGCGTGGCGATGGCAATGAAGGTATCGCCGGCGCCGGTGGTGTCAAAGACTTCGCTTACGCGGTAGGCCGGTAGTTGTTGGTACGGCTCGTCGTCACCGATCAGCGCCAACCCGGCTGGGCCGCGGGTGACGATGACTAGCCGCGCAGCAAGTTCGTGATAGAGACGGGCAATGCCATCCGCCATCGTTGTATCTTCGAGCAGGGGCATGCCAAGGGCTGCCGCCGCTTCGGCATCGTTGCAGCGAAAGAGATCGGCGTGGCGGTAGTAGTGGGAATTGCCCTGTGCGTCAACAGCAAAGATGACTCCGTGTTGGCGGCAGTGATCGCGGATGGCGGCCACCACCCGCGGCGTGAGCAACCCCTGTTGGTAATCGGAACAGATGACGGCGTCAGCAGCCGGTAATTGCTGATCGAGCGCGGCGATGACCCGATCCTCTTCGGCAGGAGTCAGCGGGCGGCGATCGAGCCGGTCGAGGCGGGCGACTTGCTGCGGCAAGCGAGGAGCGGCGTCGGCCAGAATGCGCGTTTTGCGGGTGGTAACGCGATCGGCGACGGTGATCACGCCACTATCGTCAATTCCCGCAGTGCGTAACAGAGTGCGCAGATGCTTCCCTTCCTCATCGTCGCCGACGATCGCAATCAGACTGGCCTGCGAGCCGAGCGCCACCACATTGCGGGCCGGATTGGCCGCGCCGCCGAGGATCGTTTCCCGCCGCAAAAATTCGAGCACGGGAATCGGCGCCTCGCGGGAAAGGCGGGTGGCTTTGCCGTACAGGTATTCGTCAAGAGTGATGTCGCCGACCACAACGATCTGCCGTCCGGCAAGGATGGAGGGGTGCGGTAGGTCGTGGGAGGGTGGAGCGTCTGCCATACTTAGGTTTGATGATTCTAACGGCTTCGTCCCGATCTCGGCGGTACCGGCGGCAAGGAGAGGTTGCTGGTTTGGCGGGTGCAGGTGCGAATCCTCATCCCGGCCCCAACTCTCTTGCCCGCCGCCAGGTGGGAGCGGTAGTACGTTTGTTACCGCAGAGGGCGCCGAGGACGCAGAGGAAAAAGGAGCGCGGTGATACCAACCCCTTTGCACCTTTGCGACCTTTGGAATGGCCCCCATCCTTCCCTGCTAGGGTTCAAGGGCGGACAGAACATTTGTCCAGAACCCGGCCCTTCAGGGCCGGGCTAGGGGCACGAAGCTCGCTACGCGGGCTGTTGGCCCTTACCCCCAGCCCTCTCCTGCATCAGCGGGTTTAAAGGCGGACAGATTATCTGATCCGGCCCCCGGCCCTTCAGGGCCGGGCTAGGGGTACGAAGCCCGCTGCGCGGGCTGATGGTCCTCACCTCCAGCCCCTCTCCCACGCCAGTGTGAGAGGGGAACGCAGTGCCATGCGTTGCGGCATTACACAGCGATCAATCGTTGCGTTCGACCAAACGTTCTTTCCCTTCCTTCACCTGTGCGCGTGAAGAGCGCAACGGTGTTAGGGGGTGAAGCTGGCCTTGTGCTACCCGCCGAGCACCGCCTCGCGGAAGCGTTGCATCCCGATCCGGATCTCTTCGCTACCGGTGGCATACGACAGGCGTAGATAGCCGGGTGCGCCAAAGGCTTCGCCGCCGACGCAAGCAATGTGGGCCTCTTCGAGCAGGTAGAGGTTGAGTTCATCGCTGGTCGTGCAAACCTTGCCGTTGCGCAGCGGACGGTTGAGCAGCGCGCTGACGTTGGGGAAGACGTAGAACGCGCCGTCGGGCACAGTGCAGGTCACGCCGGGAATTTCGGCCAGCAGTTCGAGAATGAGATCGCGCCGGCGGAGGAACTCGGCAGTCATTGCTGCGACGGTGGCCTCGATCTCAGGATTGGGCGTGTACGCTGCCAACGCCGCATCTTGCGAAATGCTGGAGGTGTGGGTGCTGGTGTGGCTCTGGATAGCCTTGATCGCCTCGATGATCGGTTGCGGGCCGGCCACGTAGCCGACGCGCCAGCCGGTCATCGCATAGGCTTTGGCAGCGCCGTTGACCACCAGCGTGCGATCGGCCAGATCGGGCGCGATGCGCAACAGGCGGGCATACGGCACATACGAAATCGCATCGTAAATCTCGTCGGTAATGATAATCGCCGAGTGATCGCGCAACACCTCGGCGAGCGCCGCCAGCTCCTCAGCGCTGTAGACCGCGCCGGTCGGGTTCGAGGGCGAATTGAGCACCACAATCCGGGTGCGCTCGCTCAGGCTGGCGCGCAGTTGGTCAGGCGTCAGCTTGAAGCCGGTCTGCTCAGTCGTCTGCGGGGTGATGGGAGTAGCGCCAGCTAGCTTAGCCTGCTCGACATAACTCACCCAGTAGGGAGCGGGAATGACCGCCTCATCACCTTCATCGCAGAGGGCTTGGAAGGCGAGGTAGAGGGCCTCTTTCGCGCCGGTGGTGACGGTCACTTGGTTGATGCCATAGGTGATGCCCTGATCGGCAGTCACGCGAGCGGTCACCGCTTTGCGCAGCTCAAGCGTGCCGCCGGTAGGGGTGTAGTGGGTATGGTTGGCGTGAATGCCGGCGATGGCAGCCTGCTTAATCGGTTCAGGGGTATCGAAATCGGGTTCGCCGACGCTGAAGGAGATGACCTTAATGCCAGCGGCGCGCATCTGGGCGACGCGAGCGGTCATAGCGGCAGTGGCCGAGGCTTCAAGGGCGGCGAGGCGGCGGGCAAGGCGATATTCGATCTTAGCGGACATGGAACGCTCCTGTCTGGTCGGGTATAAGTAGCGCGCAGACATCAAGTGTCGCAAGTACAATTTACCCGATTATACCAGAGACGGGTACACGTGGCGAGGGGCAGCGGTGGAAGCGGGTTGATTTCGCGGTTGTGGCGTGCGGCAGTCATACTGCCGC
>NZ_DAOTWH010000227.1:0-5019 GCF_034435895.1 Chloroflexus sp. | reverse complement strand
TGGTCGGGGCGGAGGGATTTGAACCCACGACCCCCGCGTCCCAAACGCGGTGCTCTACCAGGCTGAGCCACGCCCCGACGCCTTTAAGGTTAGCAGCAAGGTAGGGATTTTGTCAAGCGGGTTGCTGATAGCCGCGAGAAGACACAAAAGAGCCAAATAGTTCTAGCGGAGAATACACCGTACAATCGGCCAACGAGCCATCGTTGCGGATGATTCGCTTCATTCTTGTCGCCTCATCACGTCAATCACCCTCGGCAGCCGGCGGCACAGGGGGCGGGCCGGGGCGTGGCGTGAGTTGGAGACGGGCGCGCACACGAGCCATTTCGCCGACGGCGAGGCGGGCTTCGGCCAGCCATTCGCGGTGTTCGTAGGCAAAGGCGCGAGCAATGTAGGCCAATGCGCTGCTGCGGGTATCGGCAATGCCAACCGCCACCAACAGATCGAGCAATTCACGTTCGGCACGGCCCAGCCGGGTCATCACTGGTACTGTGCGGGTGGTAAAGAGCACCTCGTGGTCAGCGGTGCGCATACCCCACGCCACTGGCACCCCGCAGTGACGTTCGATCTCGCGCGCGATTCGCATCCGGTCACGCCGGGTCTGCTCACGCAACAGCGGAATCTCTTCGAGCGGACGCGCGATAGGCAGAATGATGATCAATTCGTCGCTGTACCGGCGAATCTCAGCCGAGCCAGCCCGCACGTCAGCCGGCAACCGCTGTGCGATCAGGCGCTGAATCTCGTCGTCGTGCATTGAACATGTCCGTTCTGTTGTTATCAAACCCAGCGATACTGCGGAGTGAGGAGCGGCAGTTGTACTGCCGCACTCCATAGCGAGAGGGTCTACTGCTTACCATCCGCACCGGCGGAGGCTTGGCGCATCAACCACGCTGCCAGCAGCCCGACCACACATGCCGCTGCGCCGAACAAAAACGTTTCGCCGATCACCTGCGCCGCAATCTCCATCAGGAATCGGGCCGGGTCGGTCATAGCCAGCGGGTTATCGGCGCCGGCCCGGCGCAATTCATCTTGGCGATGTACGCCCCAGAGAGTCAAGATCGCGACGCCGACCGTCATCCCTACCAGCCGCAACGCAATCACCAACGCCGACGCAGCGCCGCGCCGGTCTTCACCGGCTGCCGCCACCACTGTATCGGCTACCGGCGCAATCACCAAGCCAAGGCCAATCCCAGTCAACGCCAGCTCAAGGCCCATGCGCAGATAGGTCGCTTCAGGCCCCCAAAATGCCATCAGCGTATAGCCAACCAACGCGAGGGCCAAACCGAGCAACGCCGGCAAGCGCCCGCCGTAGCGTCCAGTCAACAAACCACCCGGCAGCGCCGCCACCGCCATGCTCAAGGTCAAGGCTGACAGCATCCAGCCGGCATCCCACGCCGCCACCCGCAGAATATCGCTATCGGTTGGGTTGTAGAGCAGCAGATAAGTATTGATATAGAGTGGCACATTCGTGATCGCAATCGCCAGCCCAAAGCCGACCATGACATTGATCACGCAAGCCATCGCTGTATCGCGCCGGGTAAAGAGTTCCAGCCCGATCAGCGGATCGGCGCTGCGCCGCTCGGCCCAGACGAAGAGGGCTAGCAACACCAGCGCCACTATCACCAGCGGCCCGGCGTAGGGTGGCGGCCCCAGCCGCTCGCCGTAGAAATCGGTTGCGCCCAATTCACTGCCGGCAGCCAAGCCGATATTCAACGCCACCAGACTGCCACTGAGCAACACCGTGCCCAGCCAATCGAAATGGCCGGCTCGCGGCGGGGTAGGAATCTGGCGCAATGCGTACCACGTCAACCCCAACGCCACCAGCCCGATCGGCAGATTCAGCCAGAAGAGCAGCCGCCAATCGTCGAAAATCCGCATCAGCACGCCGCCGTAAAGATGGCCGACCATCCAGCCGGCGGTATCAACCGCGCCGATCAACCCCAGCGCCGCCGCGCGCTGGCCGGGAGGAAAGAGATCGCCAACCAGCGCCATCGAGACCGGAACCAGCGCCCCCGCGCCCAGCGCCTGCACTACCCGGCCAATGATCAGCATCGTCAGATTGGGCGCGGCGGCCACCCACGCCGACCCGATCAAAAAGACGATCAAGCAAACAAGATAGACCATGCGCCGTCCGAGCAGATCCGATAAGCGGCCCATAAAGGTGATGCTCACCGTATAGGCCAGCAGATAGCCGCTCACTGCCCACGACGCCCGGTTAAGTTCGGTGTCGAGCGACAGGCGCAGGTCGATCATGACCTTCGGCAACACCGCGCTAATCACGGTCAAATCAACCGCGCCGATAAAGATCGCCAAGCAGACCAATCCCAGTGTAATCCGGGGATCGAACGCGCGCACTCCGGTTTTGGTCAGCGCAGGATTCGTCATGGGCATTGCACCGGTTCGCGGACATCAACCGTTTTGTCGTATTCGCTAAACTCAAGCGTCCACGTGCTGGGACTGGTCGCATCGGTAGCCGTATCAACCAGCACCACCTGGCTAGCGCGCATAGTCGCCTGATCGGCCCACAAATCAGTGGCGACCGGCCCTGCCCCCAACAGATTGAGGCTGATTGCGCGCAACTTGTCAGCCGGTAGCGTGCCGCGCAGATGGTAATGCGGACGACCGTTCAGGTCTTCAATCCCCACCAGCGTCACATCGGCAAACTGGTTCGCCAGCAACGCCTCGATCCCAATATCGGGAGCAAATAAGACCGCCGGATCAAAGGTCGAGCCGGGTTGCAGACACATCCACTGGCGGGTAATCGGATTCGTCGTGTACTGCTTGCCGGCCAGCGAGACCGTCCGGATCTCGCTAATTGCATTGCCAAGCGTGATGTTGAGCACCGAGAGCACAGCATCAGGACGGCGCAAATCGCCTTCGATGCTATTCAGCGTCGTTAACCCTCCCGCGTCGAGCGCCACCGGCTTGCCGGTCAGGGTAATCCGAAAATGGGCGCTCTGGCTATTTTGGGTTGCCTGACCGATAGCCGATGCCAACGCTCGTGGATCGGGAGTCGGTGTCGGTGTTGGCGGCGCTGCCGCCCCCCCACAACCAACCAGCCCCAAGACCAGACTCGCGATGAGCAATCTCCAGATCTGCTTCATAGCGCACCTTTTCATCTGCTGTGCTACCATGGTCGTGACAGTAGTATAACAGAGGTCGCCCACTATGAAGATTGCAATTATTGGCGCCGGCGCGCTTGGCAGTGTGATCGGATTCCACCTCGCTCCTGTCATTTCGATCACGCTCGTGGATCCGTGGGCGGAACACGTTAGCACCATCAACGCGACCGGGTTGCGCTGCGCCTTAGATGGTGACGAAATCACCCGTTCGATCCTAGCAACGATTGACCCGGCGAGCGTGGAGCCGGTTGATGTCGCGCTCGTTACCGTCAAAGCCGCCCAAACCGTGTGGGCCGCCGAGACAGCCGCGCAGATCTTGAAACCCGGCGGGGTAGCGTACACGCTGCAAAATGGGCTAGGGAACGCCGAAGTGCTGAGCAGGCGGCTGGGAACATTACGCGTTGGGCAAGCAGTGACCACGCTCGGCGCAACCCTGCTTGGCCCCGGACGGGTGCGTCTCGCCGGTCGCGGGCCGACCACGTTTGGCGCGGCGCCGTCGCTTAGCATCGCTTACGCGCTCGCCGACACGTTTCGCACCGCTGGCTTGCCGGCTGGGGTTACAACCAATCTGGACAGCTTAGTGTGGGGGAAACTGATTGTGAATGTGGGCATCAACGCGCTCACCGCGATCCTGCGCGTTCCCAACGGCGCCTTGGCAAGCGTGCCGACAGCATCTGCCCTTGTCCGGCAAGCTGTGGAGGAAGCGGTGGCAGTAGCGCGTGCCGCCGGCATTACACTAGCGTTAGCCGATCCCGTGGCCGAGACGCTGGCCGTGGCGCAAGCGACCGCGGCGAACCGCTCGTCAATGCTGCAAGACATCTTGCGCGGCGCACCCACCGAAATCGACACCATCAACGGCGCGATTGTGCGTGAAGGCCGCCGGCTCGGTGTGCCGACGCCGTTCAACGAGCTGCTGTGCGATTTGGTTAAGGCATTAGAAGCGACGGCGCCGTTGCGCGTGCAGGAGCCGTAGCCGGCATCCGGTCAAGATCGGCCAAAAACCGGTGGACGGCCTCGTCCGCGCTTATCTTGCCGGCGATCACCGGATCGTAATACACCGGCACAAAATCGAACAAAAACGAGCGCGCCATTTCCAGCTCGCGCACCATAATCTGGGCAATCGGCCCGCACGCAGGAACCATCACTGCGCGCGCCGCGTGCAGCGTGGCGGCGCGATCATACGGCACCCGCACAATCTGCGCCTGCCAGCCGTGCTGGTCGAGGGTCAAGCGAGCATACGCGACCCGCCAGTCGCCATCAAAAGGCAACCCAACCGACCCCACGTTCACCACCAACGTCTGCCCAACCCAGCGGGTGAACGGCATATGGGTGTGAGCGGTGCAAAACACCGCAGCTTCCGAATCAATCTTGGCCTGCAATTCGAGCTGCGAATGAGAGGGCAACAAACCATCACGGTCGTGATGGATCGAGCCGTGATAGACCATCACTGTTCCTCTCGGCGTCGCTAACGCTAAACTCGTGGGGAGCGCCTTGATCTGCGGCAACAGATCAACCACTTCCTGATGCGTCCAGATAATCGGCCCGTGCAATACGCGCTGGCCGCCCTGCGGCGGATGGCCCGTGTTCAGATCGTGGTCATAGCTGAGGATGTAACCCTCGTGATTGCCGCGCAATACATGCCAGCCTCGTTCAGCCTGCATCTGCAAGGCCAGCTCAAGGCAAGGGCGCGGTTGCGGGCCACGATTGATGATGTCGCCGGCAATGATGACCGTATCAGGCTGCCACTGCTCGATATCGGCAATCACCGCGCGAAAAGCGGCGAGATTCGCGTGAACGTCGGCGAGAACAGCTATCTTCATTGGTGTGTAATAGCCTCCGTGATATTTATGCTTGTCAGCCCCCCCCCCCCCACCCCTCCCCCGCCGGGGGAGGGAACCCG
>NZ_DAOTWH010000226.1:0-7796 GCF_034435895.1 Chloroflexus sp. | reverse complement strand
CACCCACCCGCACCCCTCGCCCGACCCGCCCGCCTGAACCGACCGCCACGCCCCGCCCATCGCCGACCGTGGCCTCAACCCAAAGCAGCCAGTTGGCGCTGGTCGATATTGGCCCGCTCAAAACCTACCGCCATGCAAGCGGTGTGTTCCGCATTGATGTGCCCAACAACTGGACGCTGCAAGACAATAGTTCGCCCGATGAGCTGTTGCTGATCTGGACTGACCCGACCGGCAATGGCGCGATCTTAGTCAATATCTTCGAGGACAGCCGCAGCTTTACGGATAGCCAATTGGTTAATCTGCTCAATACCTTCCTCGAAGATCGCTTTGGTAATCAGCCTGATTTTTTCTACGAAGATCCGCGCCCCCAGAATGATGGCAGCCAACTGGTGGTATGGTCGTATATTGCAACCGTCGACAACAACATCAAAGCCACCATGCTCGGCAACAGCTTTGTCGAACAGCGCGGCAACAAGATCTCGATCCTGACCACGCTCGTGCCGGATGAGCAGTTTGACACCTTGCGCAGCCAGACCGACAACATCATCAATACGTATGCCATCGACTCCAGCGCCGCGCTCGGCGGCGGTACCACCATTGGCGGCGGCACCACCAGCGGCGGCGGTCTGGCGCCGGTTGAGATCGGCCAGTTGCGCACCTATTCGCACCCTTCGGGTGTCTTTAGTATCGATCTGCCGGTCAACTGGACGCTCACCGACAATAGCCGGCCCGGCGAGTTGATTCTGGTCTGGACCGATCCCTCAAACAATGCCGCGATTATCGTGGATGTGTTAGCAGATAACAGACAATACAGCGATGAACAGTTGGTGGATAAGTTGATTGCCTATCTCGAGGATTCATTCGGCAACCAGCCCGATTTCTTCTACGAAGACCCCCGCCCGCAGAACGACGGCAGCATTCTGATCGTCTGGGGATACACGTCCACCGCCTCAAATAACGTGCAGGCGTCAATGTTGGGCAACAGTTTCATCGAACAGCGCGGCAATAAAGTGGCCGTATTGACCACCCTAGTGCCGGAAGAGCAGTTTGATGCGCTGCTCGACCAGACCAACGCGATCATCAACACCTACCGGATTAATCCGGACGCGCGGGTGCCATAGTTCATGTTAAGCCGTCTGTTCCCAAAGGTAAGAACAGAGGGATCGATTGGTTGATTGCGCTCAACCTTGCTCTGACCACGAGGGTTGGAAAAAGCGTGCGGCAACTTGGCTGCCGCACGCTCCGCAACCCACACTGGCTTAGGCCTTCGCCGCTGCGTTGTGCGGCAGGTAAACTGCCGCACTCCAGAGATCATTGCTCTCCGCAACCCGCACTGTCCTAGGCCTTCGCCGCCGCGTAATGCTCGGCCACCTTCGCCCAATTCACCACGTTCCACCACGCATCGACGTAGGCGGCCCGCTTGTATTGGTACTTCAGATAGTAGGCATGCTCCCAGACATCGATGCCAAGGATGGCCGTCTTGCCCTCCATTAGCGGATTGTCTTGGTTCGGCGTGCTCATAATGCTCAGGCTACCGTCTTTACCGGCAATCAGCCATGCCCACCCCGAACCGAAGCGGCCCAGCGCCGCCGTCTTGAACTTCTCTTTGAAGGCATCGAAGCTGCCGAAGGCAGCGTCAATCGCAGCCGCCAGCTCGCCTTCCGGCGCGCCGCCGGCGTTCGGCCCCATAATCTCCCAGAAGAAGGTATGGTTCCAATGCCCGCCGCCGTTGTTGCGCACCGCGGTGCGAATGGCTTCGGGAATGGCTTCCAAATTGCTCAGCAGCTCTTCGATCGTCTTGCCCTGCAAATCGGGGTAGTTGGCCAAGGCGTTATTCAGGTTGGTGACGTAGGTCTGATGGTGATTATCGTGGTGATAACGCATCGTCGCTTCGTCAATGTACGGCTCCAGCGCGTTATAGTCGTAAGGCAACGGCGGAACTTCAAACGGCATGCGTAACCTCCGAGACGTTTTCAAACAATGACGGCCACCATTGGCCATCAGCTTGGGTGCACTTCTATTGTACCGCGAATTATCAACCTAATGCTACGCCGGAATACGATAGCGGCAGCAATGCCCGCCTTCGGCAATCGTCATATCACGCTTGATCGTCGTAGCCAGCAAATCTTCGTAAAGGCGCAGTTCTTGATCGCAAATCTGCGGATAACGGCGCGCAACGCAATCGAATGGGCAGTTGTACTGCATCATGAGTAGATCGCCATTATCGAGCTGCTCGCACTCGCACATATAGCCCTGTGCGGCTAGCGTATCGGCCAGTACCGTCACTTGCGCCGCCCGCGACTTGCCGGCCAATTTGGGCGCGAGATCGGCGCTTAACGTCTTGCGCCGTTGCTCAAGCACCTCGCTCACCGCCGTATCGCCACCAACCGCGGCAACACTCTCGATCAGCTCGCATACCAGCCGTTCGTAATGCTTGGGGAAGAACGTTTCCGCTCGCTCGGTAAGCGCATACAGATGCGCTGGCCGGCCAACGTTCCGGCGCAAGCCGCAAATGTAAACCAACCCTTCCCGCTCAAGCGCGGTTAAGTGCTGGCGAATGCCAACCGCGCCAATTTCGAGCGCGGCGCTCAATTCAACGGCGCTCATCTCTCCATGCCGGCGCAACAATTGCAAGATGCTGCGCCGCGTCGCCCCTTGTTCTCTGCGCTCAACTTTCATGGCCGGCGTCACCACTTTATGTGTATAATCCTATCGATATGGTCTTATGGTGAGTATATCAATCGCGCTATGGCCTGTCAAGGAAGACGCACGAATTTCGCTATTTTAGCAACATCATTCTTTCTTAATTCTCTGGTATAATGCTAAGCGACACGCAGTTAGGTTGTATGGAGTAGAGGCATGGGTCTCTTTTCTGGCAAGCAGCCGGCACAGGTGACGGAAGAGCAGATTTTGGCCGCGTTGCGGCAGGTGCAAGAGCCAGAGTTGGGCGGCGATCTGGTGTCTCGCCAAATGGTGAAGCATGTTGCGATTTGTGATGGAATTGTCCGCTGTACGATTGAGTTGACGACCCCAGCCTGCCCGCTCAAAGATCAGATCCGCGATGAGGTGGTCGCTGCGGTGAGCGCCGTTCCCGGCGTGAAAGAGGTCAATGTCGATTTCACCGCGAATGTGCGCCGGCCCGCCGGTATTCCTGAGCAGTCGGCCATTCCCGGTGTGGCCAATGTGATTGCGGTGGCCGCCGGCAAGGGCGGGGTCGGCAAGAGCACGGTGGCGGCGAATCTGGCTGTGGCGCTGGCCCAGATGGGGGCGCAGGTCGGCCTGCTCGACGCCGATGTCTTCGGGCCGAGTTTGCCGTTGATGTTGGGGGTTCGCGGCCAGCCGACCGCCGTCAGTGATGCCAACGGCCAGCCGATAATGCTGCCGCTGAACAATCACGGTATCAAGGTGATGTCGGTCGGCTTTTTGATCGATGAGTCGCAGCCGGTGATTTGGCGCGGGCCGATGGTCAGCCAATTGTTGCGCCAGTTCCTCTATCAGGTGGCGTGGGCGCCGCTCGATTACTTGATTATCGATATGCCCCCCGGCACCGGTGATGTGGCCCTGACCCTTGCCCAAAGCCTGCCGCTGACCGGCGCGCTGATTGTGACCACCCCCCAGCAGGTGGCGACGATCGATGTGATCAAGGCGATGGAGATGTTCCGCAAGGTGAATGTGCCATTGCTCGGCGTGGTCGAGAATATGGCCTATTTCATCGCGCCTGATACCGGCAAGCGTTACGACATCTTTGGCAGCGGCGGCGCCGAACGGCTGGCGCGCCAATTGGGCGTGCCAGTGCTCGGCCAGATTCCGCTCGGCATGAGCGTGCGCGAGGGTGGTGATACCGGCCAGCCTGCCGTGATCAGCGACGCGCCCGATGCCTACGCCAATATCTTCCGGGAACTCGCCCGCCAAGTCGCCGCTCGCATTTCGGTGTTGCAGTACGCGACAGTGTAAGACGATTACCAAGTTTCAGCGCGTCGTATCCCCCCTCCCCCAGCGGGGGGGAGGGGATGGGGGTGGGGGCCATCGGGCACAGCCCCCCTCTAGGGGAAGGATTCATACTCCCCTCCCCCAGCGGGGTTGAGAGACGGAGACAACGTTTGATCGAGCACAACCGTTGATCGCTGTACGATGCCTTAACGCTCATTTCTGCGCTCCCCTCTCCCGCGTCAGGGAGAGAGGGGCTGGGGTGAGGGCTAGCAGCCCGCGCAGCGGGCTTCGTAACCCTAGCCAAGCCCTGAAGGGCCGGGGTTCGGGTCAAACCCTCTGTCCTCCCCACCCCCAGTGGGGGAGGGCTGGGGGTGGGGGCTACATCCCCCAGCGGGGGAGGGGATGGGGGCAATATTAATCCTTTTTGGCTGTCCGTTGCGTCGTTGCGTGTTCACGATGAGGTGTATGCATGGCCGCTCAGCCGCTCTCCGGCACAATTCCAATCACCTTCTACGAGCCATCCCGCCATCCCCGCTACGCCACCGATACCCCTGCTCTTGACCAGTATGGTCGCCGGATCGACTATCTGCGCGTTTCGCTCACTGACCGCTGCAATATGCGTTGCGTCTATTGCATGCCCGCGGTCGGCATGCAGTTCGCCCCCCGCCCTGAATTGCTCACCAACGATGAGTTGTTGCTCGTCATACGCGCCGCTGCCCGCGCCGGTTTCCGCAAGTTGCGCTTGACCGGCGGCGAACCGACTCTGCGCCACGATCTGATCAATCTGGTGCGCGAGCTGAAACGGATTCCCGGTATTGAGCATATCGCGATGACTACCAACGCTCTGCGCTTGCGCAAGCTGGCCCAACCGCTGCGCGAAGCGGGGTTGGATCGCGTCAACATTAGCATTGATACGCTCGATCCGGTGAAGTTTCGCATGATGACCCGCGGCGGCAGTCTCGATGAGGTGTGGGCCGGCATTGAGGCGGCGGACGCCGCCGGTCTGCATCCGATCAAGCTGAACGCGGTGGTGGTGCGCGGGATGAATGACGAAGAGGTGGTGCGGCTAGCCGGCCTGACCCTCGACCGGCCATGGGAGTTTCGCTTTATCGAGGTGATGCCGCTCACCGGGGTAGCGGGGTTGGCCGAAGAGGGGATTGTCACTAGCGCCGAGCTGATTGCTCGCCTCGAACAGCACTACGGCCCGCTGGAAGAGATTGGCCATGCGCCGAGCGATCCGGCCCGCACCTACCGGTTGCCCGGCGCCAAGGGGGTGATCGGCTTTATTTCGAGCGTGAGCGACCCCTTCTGTTCGACCTGTAACCGTATGCGCCTCACTGCTGATGGCCGCCTGCATCTGTGCCTCTTGCGCGACGATGAGGTCGATCTGCGCGCCGCCGTGCGCAATGGCGCTACCGTTGATGAAATTGAGCAGATCATTCGCCACGCCGTCTACATCAAACCATGGGGCCACGGCCTCCCCGAAGGCGTGAAACCAACCCTGCGCGGGATGTCGGAATTAGGCGGCTGAGCGGGCCGATTTCCAACATCTCTCTAACGAACAAACGCCGGCTGAGTGATTACAATGCATGGTAGTGCGTTGGTGGCATGCGCTTGGCGTTGTGTTTGCTTGCCAACGCGCTTGTATCGCTCAGCCATAGCGAGGGAGGTCTATGACTACCGAACCATTGACCGAAACTGGCCGGCAATCCCATGCCTTTAAGGCCGAAGTGCAGCAGGTGCTGTACATTCTTGCCCATTCGCTCTACACTGACCGCGAAATCTTTCTGCGTGAGCTAATCTCGAACGCTTCCGACGCAATCAACCGGGTGCAGTTCGAGATGCTCACCAACCGCGAGGTGCGTAACCCTGAACTCGAACCGCAGATTACGATTGAGGTCAACAAAGAGGCGCGCACCCTCTCGATCAGCGATACCGGCATCGGCATGACCGCCGAGGAGATGGTTGAGCATCTTGGCACGATTGCCCAGTCGGCGGCGCGCGCGTTTGTGAAACAGGCCGGCGAAGGGGCTAAGCAGACGGCGAGTGAGATTATTGGCCAGTTTGGCGTCGGCTTCTACTCGGTGTTTATGGTCGCCGATAAGGTGACAGTCGTGTCGCAGTCGTACCGGCCCGATGCGCCAGCGGCCATGTGGGAATCGAGCGGCGGCGATAGCTTTACCGTTGGCCCCGCCGAGCGCGCCCAACGCGGCACCACGATTACCCTCCATCTCAAAGAGGATGCTGCCGAGTTCGCTGATCCGTGGCGGATCGAGCAGATTGTCCGTCGCCACTCGAACTATATTGCTTTCCCAATCATGCTCAATGGCCGCCAGATCAACGCCCGCACCGCGATCTGGCGCAAGGCGCCGCGCGATGTCACTACTGAGGAATATCACGACTACTATCGCCAACTGACCCTCGATAGCCAGCCACCGCTGAGCTATATCCACATCTCGACTGACGCGCCGGTTGATCTGCACGCGATTCTCTACATTCCGTCACGCCGCGAGCGCGGCCTCCTCGAACGGCGGATCGAGGGCCAGATTAAGCTCTATTCGCGCAAGGTGTTGATCCTCGAAGAGGCGAAGGATCTATTGCCGGCCCACTTCCGCTTTATCGAGGGCGTGGTTGACAGCGAAGACCTGCCGCTCAACGTATCGCGCGAGAGTGTCCAGAGCGGCACTGCTGGCGGTTCGCCGGTGATGCAGCGCCTGCGTAAGACGCTCACCGCTCGTTTGAACAAAGAGCTGAACGAGCTGGCCGAACGCGATCCCGAAAAGTACCGCACCTTCTGGCAAGAGTTCGGCCTCTTTATCAAAGAAGGGATCGCTACTGATTACGAGTACCGCAATGATCTCCTCAAGCTGCTGCGCGTCCAGACGACCAAGAGCGGCGAGGAGCTGATTACGCTGGCTACCTACAAAGAACGCATGGCGCCCGGCCAGAAGGAGATTTACTACCTGATGGCGGCCAGCCGCGAGGCGGCGCTGAGCAGTCCGCACCTCGATCCGCTGCGCGCGCGCGATATCGAGGTCATCCTCTTCACTGACCTGATGGATGGCTTTATGCTGTCGGGGTTGCGCGAGTACGAGGGCTTGCGCCTGCGCAACATTGACGAGGGCGAGCTTGATTTGCCCGGCGAGGTGGAGCAGCCCGCCCCAGCGATTGACGATGCCCAATTTACCGCGCTGGCCGAACGGATTGCGGCTGCCTTGGGCGAGCGGCTGAAAGAGGTGCGTGCCTCTAAGGTACTACGCGATAGCCCGGCCCGCTTGGTCGCCGATGAGGCGGCGTTTGGCCGCGAGATGCAGCGTATCCAGCAGATTCTGGGTCACGAGGTACAAACCGGGCCGCGCATTCTGGATCTCAACCCGGCTCACCCCTTGATCGCGGCGCTCGCCCGCCGCGCCGCTGCCGATCCCAACGACCCGCTGATCCCGCTGGCCGCCGAGCAGCTCTACGACAACGCGCTGTTGATCGAGGGCTTGCACCGCGACCCGGCGGCCATGGTGCCGCGCATCTTGCGACTGCTTGAACTCGCCGCCAACGCCGAGCGGTAGCCACAGAGAACGCAAAGCATTGTAAACGCAAAGGCGCAGAGATCGCAGAGATCGCAAAGGTGGTTGAAATAGGGGGCTTTAGGACAGCCGTACTCTAGCCCCCTACCATAACAAACCCTTAGCGATCTTCGCGCCCTTTGCGTCTTTGCGTTAAAAGTCTCTGCGCCTTTACTTTCTACGCCGGGAGACGAACAACCCCGCGCCACCTAACGCAATTACCGCCAACACGATCCACAACCACCACGGCGCGCCACTGCCGCCAGCGACCGGCGCTGGCTCGGCGGCGGGGGTGGGAGAGGGAAC
>NZ_DAOTWH010000225.1:0-8193 GCF_034435895.1 Chloroflexus sp. | reverse complement strand
CAAAGACCCGTCGCTGTTGCGCGATCTGCGCGCCGGACGCACCCGTTCCGAGGGCGAGTTTCTCTACGGCGCGGTGGTTGCCGCCACGGCGGCGCACGGCCTTGCCGCGCCGGTCAATGCCGGGTTATGGCGAGTGTTAGGCGGGATCGCTCGCGGTGAGTTGGCATGGGACGATTACCGCGGCCAACCCGAACGGTTGTTGGCCGCGTGCAGCGTTACATCACCAGCGCATCGGACGGATTGATCCGGCGTGCGCCGGGGAAATCGACAAACCGGTACCCAACGCCGCGTTCAGTCAAAATGTATTTGGGGTTGGCCGGATCCTCTTCGATCTTTTGGCGCAGATAGGTAATGTAGAGGCGCAGATAATGGCTCTCGTCGCGGTATTCCGGCCCCCACACCTTGCTCAGCAGCATCTCGTGGGTCAGCACATAGCCGGCATTCTGCACCAAGTGGTAGAGCAGCCGGTACTCGGTTGGGCGCAGATTGACCCGCTTGCCGTCAACCAACACCTCGCGGCGGGCAAAGTCAATGCTGAGCCGGTTATCAACCTTGACCAGCGTCTGCGGGATAGGCGGCTGGGTGTAGTGGCGACGCAACACGGCCCGGATGCGGCTGACCAGCTCGCGTTGGCTAAAGGGCTTGCCGACATAATCGTCAGCGCCGAGTTCGAGGCCGCGCACCCGGTCTTCCTCCTCATCTTTGGCGGTGAGAATGATGACCGGCACCTGCGAAAAGCTGCGGATGCGGCGCAACGCCTCAAACCCATCCATCACCGGCATCATCACGTCCAGCAACACGATGTCGGGCATCTCTTCGCGCACCTTCTCGACCGCTTCGCGGCCATTGGCAGCGGTCGTGACCCGCATCCCTTCCAGCTCTAAATTCATGCGCATGAAGGTAATCATGCGCGGCTCGTCATCAACGACGAGTACGAGTTTGTCTTTGAGTTCGCTCATAGCGCCATTGTACCACGCGCTGCCAGCTTTGCCTAGTGGGGAGGCGGGCTAGCAGGAGCGCAGCCAGCAGTGCGCCGGCCAGCAGCGCCGGACGGGGGTCTTTGCTCAGCCAGAGGTAATGGGCCACTGCTAGCGCCGCGGCCAGATAGACCAGCCGGTGCAGTCGCCGCCACCACTGCTTGAGCCGCCGTTGCCAGCCGGCGGTTGAGGTGATGGCTAACGGTACGAGCAGTAGAAAAGCGAGAAAGCCGGCGATAATGTAGCGTTTTTCGATCACCGCTTGCGCGATCAGGTCAAGGTCAAGACCGTAATCTAGTGCAGCAAAGATGGCGAGGTGCAAACTGGCGTAACCAAAACTGTAAAGACCGAGCGGCTTGCGCCAGCGCATCACCGACTTCCAACCCAACCAGCGGTTCAGCGGCGTACACGCCAGCGACGCCAAGAGCAGCGCCAGCGCAAACCAACCCGTACGCTGGGTGAGGTATTGGATGGGGTTGGCTGTCAGCCGATCGCCGAGCGCGTCACCAATCAGCAACGCGAGCGGCAGCAGTCCGATCAGATGGAGTGCGAGGCGGGTAAAGGGAGCTGTCATAGTTATGTTAGTTAGCATAGATGCCGATCATGCCCCGACCCCAGCCCTCCCTAGGTGGGAGATGGTGTCACCTCCCCCTCCCCCGCTGGGGTTCAAGGGCGGACAGAACATCTGTCTGGAACCCGGCCCTTTAGGGCCGGGCTAGGGTTACGCAGCCCGCTGCGCGGGCTGATAACCCCCCAGTCCCTCCCCCGCTGGGGGAGGGGGGAAGGTGTACCGCGGAGGGCACGGAGGGTGATCAACATTTCCAACGTCTTCGCGCCCTCGGCGTCCTCGGCGGCTTTGCGTTTGGACCCTTTGCGGCTTTGCTTGCTCTGCGCCTTGGAGTGACGCCCCCACCCCCAGCCCCTCAACCCCGCTGGGGGAGGGGGAATTGTTAACCGCCGAGGGCGCGGAGGACGCAGAGGGTGAGACTCACACCAAAACTCTTTGCGCTTTTTGCGACCTTGGCGGCTTTGCGTTTGAACCCTTTGCGCCCTCTGCGTCCTTCGCGGAGCCGGACAGCCGTCCGGCTCTACAACGCAACGGTGGTCCTCGCGCAGGTTTAGCCCTGCGCTAACGTCGCCCGCGGATGGGTCGCCGGATCAGGGGTAACGGCTGGCTCCGGCGCCGGGCCGGTATCAGTCCAGCCTTGGCTCTCAAGAGTCATCGGCACTTCGGCAATGACCATATCACGGTCGCACATGATCTGGCAGGCGAGCCGGTATTGGCCCAACAGGCCACGCTCGCTGAGCTTAGCATATTCGGCGGCGGTCATCTCATCAGGTTCACCAGCGGCAAACGCCACCCGGCAGGTCGTGCAACGGGCATAGCCGCCACAGCGATGGCCAATCGCAATTCCGGCTTGCTCAATCGCTAACACTAAACGCGTACCGGGTTCAACAGTGATGGTACGGTCGCCAATCGTGACAATGGGCATGATCCCTCCGTAAGCAAGACGATTAACAATAGTAGTATATATTCAAACTACCATCAGTTTGGCATGGCGTCAATGCCGGCGCGTCATGGATCATGCCAGCCATGTTCTTGCTTGGTGGTGATGTCACACGAGGGCATGACTACAAACGCCACTCATCCACCGATGTGCTGCAACAAGAGGTTGAGATACGAACGCACCTCAGCGGCAGTGCCATCGTGGAACGGATCAACAATATGATCAGCGGGAAGCTGATCGAGGATCGTCGCTGCCTGTCGCAACGCGCGGCGGGCCGGGTCAGGTTGGCTCATCCGCACGAAGATCCCGGCCATACCGAGCAACCCCATCACAAAGTGCGGATCAAGATAGACACTCCGGCGATAATCGGCCAACGCTTCATCGAGAGCGCCGTGATGTTCGGCGATTTGGGCTTGCAGGTAGTAGGCCGGTGCAAAGAGTGGATACGCTTTTAGCAATGCTTGCACGTGGGTTTGGGCAGTGGGCCAATCACCGCGATCGGCAGCGGCGCGCGCCTGCTTTAACAACTCATCAGACGATGGCGGCGCCGGCGCTGGTTTCGCGGCCGGGAGCACAGGGCGAGACGGGGCCGGCAAGGGTGGCGGAGCGGGTTTGGATGCAACCGGCGGCACGACAGTGGTAGCCGGCGTAAATGGCGGTGCCTGCAACGGTTTGCGATAGAGCACGGCGCCGGGTGCATTGTGGGTTTCAAACTGGCGGTAGAGTTCGATATTCGGTTCGGCATGGCCAACGACCAGCCAGCCGCCGGGCGTCAGGGCATCGTACAGCCGCTGGACGATCTGTTGGGTGGTAGGTTCGTCGAAATAGATCAACACATTGCGGCAGAAGATGATATCGAAAGCTATAATGCCTGACTGCGGCGAAGGATAGCTCGGCTCGACGAGGTTGAGGTAAGCGAAGACGACATCGCGCTTAATCTCATCACGCAAGCGCCAGCGCCCGCTTTCGGGAATAAAGTAACGCTCGCGCACCCCATCAGGCGTCTCGCGAAACGACCAATTGCCGTAGAGCGCCTCGCGGGCGCGTTCGAGAAAGCGGAAGTTGATATCGGTCGCTAAAATGCTGATCTGCCACGGCGGATCGGCAGGCAACGCCTCGCGGAGGGTGATGGCCAGCGAATACGGTTCCTCACCGGTCGCACAGCCGGCACTCCACAACCGCACATACCGCACCATGCTGCGCCGCTGGATCAGATCGGGCAGGATGACCTCGCGCAAGGCGGCAAACTGGGCGGCATTGCGAAAAAAGTAGGTTTCGCCAATCGTGAGTTCGGCGATCACTTCGTTCCATGCGGCAGGCGAGCGTTCGATCAACGCCAGCAATTGGCCCGGCTCAGCCACACCGAGCTGTTGGGCAGCGCGTTGCAAACCGTAGGCCAGATCGGCCCGGCGCTGAGGCGGATAATACAGACCGGCCCGCTCACGCACAAGGCTGGCAAAGCGTTGGTAGAGATCGTCGCTCAACATGATCAATCCTTGCTCTGAGCCGAAGCGAGCAGGGCGGCAATCGACAGGCCCAACCGTTCGAGCGGCAATTCATGGCGCACCGCGCCTAGTGCCTTGGCCGCTTTCGGCATCCCATAGACGACGCACGACGCCTCATCTTGACCGAAGGTAATGCCGCCGGCAGCGGCCAATTCAGCCAAGCCGCGCGCGCCGTCCTCACCCATCCCGGTCATGATCACACCAATCGCCCGACTCCCATAGTGGCGGGCAACACTTGCAAACAGATAATCGCCGCTGGGACAATAGTGATCGGCATCAGTGCCGGCAATCACGCCAACCCTGCCCGGTTGGCTAATCACGAGCTGTAGATTGTCGTTCGGCAGATAGACGTGGCCGGGAATCAGCGGCAGTTCTTCGCTGACTACATGCACCGGTTGCGGGGCCACACTGCCTAGCCAGCCGGCGAGAGCCTGCGCGAAACCGACTGCCACGTGCTGGGCAATAACGACCGGAACCGGCAAGCGCGGGCCGAGGTCGGTGAGCAAGGTTTGCAAAGCGGCAGGGCCACCGGTTGACGAAGCAATGGCTACCAGTTCAACATTGGCAGTGGGAGTACGTGGCACGCGCACTGGTGTCGGGCGGGGCGGATGGCGAGTGACCACCTTCACCCCAGCCATGAGGCGCAGGGTGCGAATAAACTGTTCGCGGTCGGTGACGCTGGCCGGATCAGCCGGCCCAGCCGGTTTGCGCACCACAGCCAACGCGCCGGCAGCCAGCGCCGCCATTGCCCGCTGTTCAGCATCGCCGGCACTCGAACTAAACAACACGATTGGGGTTGGCTGATGTTGCATAATCTGGCGCGTCGCCTCATAGCCATCAAACACCGGCAAATGAATATCCATCGCCACAATATTGGGGCGGAGGCGCAGCGTCGATTGTACCGCTTCTTGGCCATTGGTTGCCGTACCAACCACTACGAGATCCGGCGTAGCCGCAAGATAGGCCCGGAGCAACTGCAACTGGCTCGGCGAATCTTCGACGAGCAACACCCGAATCGGCGCAGCATGTGATTTCATAACGCTCCTACGCAACCCGTGCCGGTGCGGCAACCGCCTGCGCATACATCGCTAATGCCTCTGGATCAAGTACCGGTATGATACCATCATGAGTGCGAAGCGATGCTGCCAGCACGTGACTGCCGAGCGCCAGCGGGATGAGATCGGCAGGCTGCGCTTGATAGACCCCAAACACCTCATCAACCAGCAAGCCGAGCTGCGGTTGATCCACATCTACTCCCAGAATCATCACCATGCTGTTCAGATGGATATTCACCGGCTGTTCGAGCAGATAATGTCCGATCAACACCGGGATCAGCCGACCATGGAAATCGAGCAGACCAGCGATAGCCGGCGGCGCACCGGCAACCGGGGTGATGGCCGGCAACCGCACCACCTGTTGCACAACTCTCAGAGCAAGAGCAAACATCTGATTGCCGGCGCGGAAGGTGACAAAGGTATGTGACATCATAAGCTACTCTGCGCGAATCTTCATCGCTAGATGGCAACCAATCGGCGACTGTTGCACCTTCACTTCATCAACCAGCGTATATGCCGTTTGCACGGCAGCTTGGCGAGCCACCCGATGATACGCCTCAATCTCCGTATCGCACTCGATCACCAGCGCGTGACGCCGATCGCCATCATCGCAGTGAATGGTAATCGTGCTACTGCTAAATTGATGAATCAACGCGCGCACGACTTCGCTCACTGCGGCGGTCACGCGCGCCTGCTGCGACGGCGTGAGCGCCATCGTCCGCGCGCACTGGCGCAACATCTGGCGGAGGAGGATGAGGTCAGCATCGCTGCTGACGGTGATTTGTTGTTCTCGGACGTGGTTCATAGCTCATCTCAGAGCAAGCGCGCGATGGTCGCCAACAGCGCCTGTTGGTCAAAGGCGCGCTTGACAATATACGCATCGGCGCCTGCCGCCAGCCCGCGTTCCCGGTCGGTTGGGCTATCGAGCGACGTCACCAACACGATCGGCAAGTGGCGGAGTTGCGGATCCAACCGAATGCGCTCAGTTAATTCAAAACCGTTCAGGCGCGGCATATCAACATCGCTCAGCACTAATTGGCAGCCGCCGTTGGCCTGTGCTGCGCGCAGTTGGTCAAGCGCCTCTTGACCGTTGGTGGCTAACAGCACCCGATAGCCAGCGGCCTCGAGAATGTTCTTTTCAAGTGTGCGTGTCGTGATAGAGTCGTCAACCACAAGGATGGCCGGCGCCTGCGCTGAAGCGACCGTTTTGTCCGGCAACGCCACGCCAAGGCGAGTCGCCATTGCGGCCCGGATCATATCAACCGGATCCAGAATCGGGGCCACACTGCCGTCGGCAAGGATCGCCGCGCCGCTCACAAACTGTACCCGCTGCAACGGGGCCGGCAGACGATGAACAACCAATTCCAGTTCTTCACTGATCGCATCCGCAAGGCAAGCGATTTGCCGCTCGTTCACACCAAGGATCAGTACCGGCTTGGCTTCATCCAGATCAATCGCGCTCTCGCTGTTCATCCCAAACAACTGTCCCAATGGAATCAGCGGTAATGGCCGTCCTTCCATCAACAACACGGCGCGCCCTTCCAACATCCGCACCCGTTCGCGAGTGGCCGGCACAATCCGCTGCAAACTATCCAGCGGGATGGCAAAGGTATGCTTCGCGACGTGGATCAGCAGACCATGAGAACGTTGCAAGGTCAGCGGCAAACTGAGCATGAACGTCGTGCCTTGGTCAAGCGTGGTCTCAACCCGGATCTGCCCACCCATCCGTTCAACGCTCGTGCGCACGACATCAAGCCCAACCCCGCGCCCTGATAATGCGCTGACGCTGCTTTTGGTTGAAAAACCGGGGACGAAGATCAGGTCGAGCAGAACGGTTTGATCAACCGTCTCTTGCTCACGAGTTAACAAGCCGCTGGCAATAGCTTGCTGGCGCACCCGTTCCAAATCAATCCCGGCGCCATCATCACTCAGCGTAATGACCAGCCGGTCACCAGTGGTAGCTGCGATGAGCTTCACCAAACCGGTGGGAGACTTGCCCTGCGCCTGCCGCACGTCAGGCAACTCGATACCGTGATCGATAGCATTACGCAGCAGGTGCAAACAAATCTCACGCACCTGATCGAGAACTTGTCGATCCGCTTCCGCGCCGCCGTCATCGATCACAAATTCAACCTCTTTACCGGCGCTGCGGGCCAACTCGCGCACGTGCAAACGCAACGGCCCGACAATCCCGCTGAGCGGCGCCATCCGAGTTTGTTGGACATAGGCTTGCAACCGGCCACTGATCGCGCTGAGACGGTCGTGGTCTTCGCGGGCGCGGGCAGCGACGCGACTTATCGCTGCGTTAAGCTCATCGATGAGCGCATTCGCCTGTTCTAGCGTCGTGACGATGGCTTGGGTGTCGTCGGTATCGGTTTTGCCAGAGGTATGCGGCACAGCGCGGCGCTGCACCCGGCGCACTACGGGCGCTGCGCGCCGCCACGCGCGTCGCCACCGTTCAAATTGGGGTGCTAACGCTTGCAGATCACGCGCCAACTGCCGTGAGCGTAAGGTACTGGTCAGCAATTCACCGACTTCGTGCATCAGGTTATCGAGAATGGCGACATCAACTCTGATACTCGTTTCCGCCGGAGTGGCCGGCGCCGCAACGGTGCGTGCAGGCGCTACCGGAACCGGTTCGGGCACCGGCGGCGCATCAGTCTGGGTGATGGCGGCCAATTGGGCTAATAGTGCGGCAAACGCCGCCTCATCAGCTACCGCGCCGGGCATGGCCTGATCCATCAATGCGCCGATCAGATCGAGCGCATGGTAGATCACATCGCAAATCTCAGCCGTCAAGGTCAGGCGTTGCTGGCGAAGCGCCGCAAAGACGTTTTCAATCTGATGGGCAATCTGCTCAACCGAGCGCACCCCGGCGGCGCGCGCGCCACCCTTCAGACTATGGGCGGCCCGGAACAGTTGGTCAATCGGTTCACGTTGCGGCGACTGTTCCGGCGCGCGCTCAAGGTCGAGCAAGATGTCAGCAATGGTCTGGCGATGTTCGGCCTGCTCGGCGCGAAAGACGGCCAGCACTTGCGCTTGAATATCGTCATTCGAAAGCATAGCAACCTCGCGCTACAACCGGTAAACAGCCACCGTCTGCTGCAACTTCTGCGCCAACGTGTGCAGGTCTTGGGCTGCCCGCTCG
>NZ_DAOTWH010000224.1:0-15293 GCF_034435895.1 Chloroflexus sp. | reverse complement strand
GCCAATGTAGCTCAGTCGGTAGAGCAGCTGTTTCGTAAACAGCCGGTCGCCGGTTCGAGTCCGGCCATTGGCTCCACCCGTTGCGCCCTTGCGTTGTAGAGGCCTACGTTGATGCAGGTTATCAATGTAGGCCTCAGGCTTTTTGCCGCAGATCACGGAATCCGTGGTACTATGATAATCTGCGTATTCAAGGGACATTGACAACGCGGTGCGTTGTCTGGTTGGTTAACAACACGTATGGACTGGATACGCATTCGCGGCGCGCGGACGCACAATCTCAAACACATCGACCTCGACATCCCACGCGGCAAGCTCGTCGTGTTGACTGGCGTGTCTGGTTCGGGGAAGAGTTCGCTCGCGTTCGACACCATCTTTGCCGAGGGTCAGCGCCGGTACGTCGAGAGCTTATCGGTCTATGCGCGCCAGTTACTCGGCCAGCTCGAAAAGCCTGATGTTGATCTGATCGAAGGCTTATCGCCGGCAATTGCGATCGATCAGAAGAGCGGCGCACGCAACCCTCGTTCGACGGTCGGCACCGTGACCGAGATTTACGACTTTTTGCGCCTGCTCTTTGCCCGCATTGGCCAGCCGCATTGCCCGCAGTGCTTTGCGCCGCTGCGCCGGTATACGCCCCAGCAGATGGTCGATCTGATCGTCGAGTTGCCGGCTGAGCGACGGGTGCAATTGTTGGCGCCACTGAACGGCGAAGCCGAAACAGTGCTGGCCGAGATCCGCCGGCGCGGGTTTGTCCGCGCGCGCATTGACGGCGTAGTGCGCGATCTCGATGAACCGATCCGGCTGGAAAAGTACCGTCCGCACACGATCGAAGCAGTCGTTGACCGGTTGATCATCCGCCGCACTGCCGATGACGCACCGGCGCTCGACCGGGTGCGAGTGGCCGATTCGGTGGAAACGGCGCTGAAACTGAGCGGCGGGCAGTTAATTGTCCAGATTATCGACGGCGAAGAGTTGTTGCTCAGCGAACGCTACGCTTGCCCACACCACGGCCTAATTGAGCTGGGCAAACTCGAACCGCGTGATTTTTCGTTCAATAACCCGCAAGGGGCCTGTCCAACCTGTGATGGCTTAGGCGTGGCGCCCGAAGTTGATCCGGCGCTTGTGATCCCTGACCGCAGCCTGCCGTTGATCGAGGCAATTGCACCGTGGCGCGAAGGCGATGCCGGCAGCCAGCAGTACTACCGCGATGGGCTGGTCTCATTTGCCGCGCATTTTGGCATCGACCCGCAAACCCCGGTGCAAGCGCTCGCGCCTGACATCATCAGCGCGTTACTCTACGGCACCGGCGGCGAGCCGATCACATTACGTTACCAGCTCAACGGCAAAACCCGCAGCGTTGAAACCGAATTTGAAGGCGTCATTCCCAACCTGCGCCGTCGCTTAGCCGAACAACGCACCAGCAACGAACCATCAGCGCTCGACCAATACACCACGCTGCGCACCTGCCCGGCTTGCGCCGGCGCACGCTTGCGCCCGGAAGCGCGCGCGGTCACGGTTGCTGGCGTCTCGATTGTGGACGTGCATCGGATGAATGTGGCCACGGCGTTGGCATGGGTGAGTGGCTTGCTTGAACGAACAGAACTGAGCGGGCGTGACCAGACGATCGCCCGCCCGATTGTGCATGAGATCAGCCAACGGTTGCGTTTTTTATGTGAAGTCGGCTTGCCGTATCTCACGCTTGACCGTACTGCGATTACGCTCAGCGGCGGCGAAATGCAGCGCGTGCGCTTGGCGACACAGGTCGGCGCCGGACTTTCCGGCGTGCTCTACGTGCTTGACGAACCGAGCAGCGGGTTACACCCGCGCGATCATGATCGTCTGCTGGCCACGTTGACCCACCTACGCGATCTCGGCAACAGCGTGCTGGTGGTCGAACACGATGAAGCGACGATCCGCGCCGCCGACTGGGTGGTC
This sequence comes from Chloroflexus sp., assembly GCF_034435895.1. Classification (GTDB taxonomy): domain Bacteria; phylum Chloroflexota; class Chloroflexia; order Chloroflexales; family Chloroflexaceae; genus Chloroflexus. The sequence continues at coordinate 13,361 of NZ_DAOTWH010000224.1, read as the reverse complement.
GATATGGGGCCGGGAGCCGGCCCGCATGGCGGCGAAGTGCTAGCGAGCGGCACGCTGGCCGAGATCATGGCAGCGTCACGTTCGCTCACCGGCCAGTACCTCAGCGGGCAACGGCGCATCCCGATCCCGGCCCAACGCCGTCCGGCCAATGGCCCGTGGCTCGAATTGCGTGGTTGCCGGGCCAACAACCTGAAGAACATTGACGTGCGCATCCCGCTCGGTTGTTTGGTGGCGGTAAGCGGAGTAAGCGGCAGTGGCAAGAGCAGCCTGATCAGCGACACGCTCGCGCCGCGCCTCAGCCACCTGCTCCACGGCGCCAAAGCGCGGGCCGGCGACCACGATGCCTTGCTTGGCGCCGAGCACCTTGACCGCGTGATCGTAGTCGATCAAAGCCCGATCGGGCGCACGCCGCGCTCGAATCCAGCCACCTACAGCCGGATTTTTGATCCGATCCGCAACCTGTTTGCCGCCACCAACGAAGCCAAAGCCCGCGGCTACGACGCAGCGCGGTTTAGCTTTAACCTCAAAGGCGGGCGCTGCGAACACTGCGCCGGCGAGGGGCTGATACAGGTCGAGATGCAATTTCTACCCGATCTCTTTGTCACGTGTGACGTTTGCGGCGGAACGCGGTATAATCGAGAGACATTGGATATTCGTTACCGCGGTCTCAATATTGCCGAGGTGCTCGATCTCACGGTGGATGAGGCGATCGATTTCTTTGCCCGCGTGCCGGCCATCGCCGAGCGGTTACAGGCGCTGCACGATGTCGGGCTTGATTATCTGAAACTCGGCCAGCCAGCGCCAACGCTGAGCGGCGGCGAAGCGCAGCGGATCAAACTAGCCGCCGAACTCAGCCGGCGTAGCAACGGACGCACCCTTTACATCTTTGATGAGCTGACCACCGGCTTGCATCTGGCCGATATTGAGCGCCTGTTAGCTGTGTTGCAACGGCTCGTCGATGCAGGCAATACTGTGCTGGTGGTCGAGCATCAAATTGATCTGATTGCGGCGGCGGATTGGGTGATCGAGTTAGGGCCGGAGGGCGGCGATCGGGGTGGTCACTTGATCGGCGCCGGCCTGCCGGAAGTGATCGCAACCACGCCGGCATCGCCAACCGGACACTATCTACGCCAGCGCTTGGGGATGGAACCCACAAGCAAACTGGCGTCCTAATGCGGTAAACGTGGTAATCCGACTGTAATCTGTACGCCTTGTGTCTACAGGAGCTACAACCTATAGTAACAACAGCACGATAAGACGGTTGGCCTATCCACACCGACAACGGCAGAAAGGACTCGCCCGATGGAGCGGATCATCCTACGCGATCCAACGCTCATACCGCCCTTCGCTGAGCCTGCCCGTGAGTTGCGCATTCTCAACAAGCCGCTTTGGCTCCTGCAGCGCGATCTAGTCAAGGCATACGGCAAGAGCGCAATTGAAATCGATCACTTAGCTGAAGTGGCCGAACTACCGGCTACCGATGAGCGGTTGATCTACCGCGATAATCTCTTTTTCAACGCAGCATTGATCGATACCTTCATGAGCGAGGCGCGGAAACGGGGCACACCGGCGCAGATTGCGTTTAAGGCGAGCAATCCGGCGACCGGCCAGAAGGGCGATCCGAGCATCGAACGCCATGCGACGCAGCTCTCGCGCCACATCCGGCGAGTTGGCGACTATTATGTCGCCGATCTCTACTACCTCCCCGCTGGGGTGAACGATCTGGCGCAGGCGCAGCCGCTGGTGATTGACACCCTTAGCCATGAGATGGGATACTACCGCATTCCCAGCTACATGGCGCACAAAGGCGATCTGACCTATCAGATTCCGATTCGGGCGTTCATCTCCATCGAAAGCTGGTTACACGTCTTGATGGCCAACGTCTTGATGGGAGTCTTTTCGTGGGCGGCTGACCTTGATACACGTATGAGCAAGGCGCGCCTGCGCAACATCCTGAAATGGACGGCGGAAGACTGGCGTCTGTTTCCGGGCAAAATCGCCTTTGCCCTCCACGCGTTCTGGGAAAAGATCAATCCGCTGGAAGAACAGTGGCGCAATCACTTTCTCGCCTCACGGGCGCTGGTCAAAGTCGGCAAACGCTGTTCGATCGATCCGACGGCCATCATTCACGGACCGACCGTGATCGGCGACGATGTCTATATTGGCCCCGGCGTTGTGATTGCTAACAGCTATATTGGCAACAATGTCAACATCATGCAAGGGTCGCAGATCATGCTGAGCGTGGTTAGCGATCGCTGCTTCTTGCCCTTCAATGCCGGCCTGTTTATGACCGTGCTGATGGAAAACAGCATGGTAGCGCAAAACAGTACGCTGCAACTGTGCGTCATCGGGCGCAACACCTTTATCGGCGCCAACAACGTCTTTACCGACTTTAATTTGCAAGGAGAACCGATCAAGATCATCCACGAAGACGTGCCGGTCGAAGTCAATATGCCGGTGCTTGGTTCGGCAGTGGGGCATAATGTCAAGCTCGGCAGCGGATTTGTGGTGTACCCCGGTCGCATGATAGAATCAAATGCTGTTATAATCTTTGACAATGAGCAAAATCTCATTCGGAAGACTGTCGCCGGCCATGATCTGAACGATATCGATGAAACAACCGGCGAGCCGCGCCGAATAATCTATCACTGGCCGAATGTCTACTATGATCCGGCTCGACCAGAGGCCAGCGTGGCCACCGAAGACGAGCCGCCGGTACACATGACAACGCTTCGTTCTAGCCAACCTGCCGGGAATGGACGCCTGCCCGAGCACATCAGTGCGAGCCAGCGGTCGTAGCCGCTGCATCGCGAGGAGAAGGCATTGTGAGCAAGGAACGCATCCTCGTCGTTGAAGATCAGCCAGATATTTCGAGCCTGCTGAAAATATACTTCACCGCACAGGGGTACGAAGTCTACACTGCGCTGCGCGGCCAGCAGGCGCTCGAGATTTGCAGCAAAACGCCGCCGAATCTGGCCTTGCTTGACGTCAATCTACCCGATATGGAGGGGTACGATGTTGGGCGGGCGTTACGCGCCAGCCCGCGCACTCGGCACATTCCGATCATTTTCTTGACGGCGCGCGGCGAACGGCGCGACCGGCTGATCGGATTGGGTGAAGTGCAAGCCCAATACTACATCGTCAAGCCCTTCGATATCGAAGAGGTGCATACGATCGTCAAGAACCAGCTCGAAGATGCGCGCCGGCGCAATCAGCTCCACCCGGTCACGAACTTGCCCACTGCAGAACTGCTCAATGACCAGCTCCGCCAATTGCTGACGGCGCCGCGGTGGGGGTTGCTCAACGTATACATTAATGGTTTCGAGACCTTTACGCGCGTCTACGGTGCGGTCGTTGGCGAAGACGTGCTGCGCTTTGTGGCATTGATGCTCAACGAAGTGGTAAGCGAAGTTGGCGACAATGAGGAATTTATCGGCCAACAGTCGGTCGGGCAGTCATTCCTCATTACTACCATTCCCGAACGGATCCAGACGATTTGTGATCGGATCATCGCCCGCTTCGACGAAGAGATCGGCCTGCACTATAATTACCGGCACCGCAAGCAAGGCTATATCGAGTTTGTTGATGACACTGGCGAGACACGGCAAGCGCCGTTGATGTCGCTCACGATCGGTGTGTTGACCAACGATGACGGCCCCTTCGCCGACATCCGCGAGCTGAGTGAGGCGGCGGAAGAGGTGCGGCAGCGAGCATTGGTGCAAGCGCGCGAACAAGGCAAGCGCAGCTTCGTAGCTTATGGTCGCTCCTGACCAAACCCGTTATGAATGGTCGAACTGCATGTTGTTGAGGCATTCCGTAGTCGCCTGTGCAGCCCAGACACATCAGCAGGAGCGATAGCGACACTATGGATACGACGATCACCGGAGCGCCCCCTCAGGGTTGGGAACTACTCGCCCAACTGGCTCTGCATAGCCAACAGCCGCTTGGCCAAACTGAGCCAGCCGAGCTATGCGCGCTGATCGGCGAGTTGCTCGAACGCCACCTTGGCGTTGGTGGTCGCTTAACCCTGCTGGCCAACGAACGCGAATTGGCAAGCGTGGTCTGGGGGCATGCGCCGCTGAATGGGACAGCGCTGGAATTACGTGATGCTACGTCGCTGTATGGCCGCTTAACGCTCACAGCTACATTCGAGGCGGCTTTTACCACTGCGCTCACCACCCAAATCACGACCCTTCTCGGCGTATGGCAACGCGCGCGCATCCACGAGCGGGGTGAGCAATTGCGCGCCCTCGGCTATACCGCGTTTGAAAACATCGGCACCGGTGATCTGACAGCGGCGCTGGCACAGTTGTGCCGGCAAGCGACGACGCTGTTGCCAGCGAAAGCGCTGGCGTTGTATTGGATTAATTTTAGTAATCAAACACTGACGCGGGCGGTCAGCAGCGCCGGCGACACTGTCTTTCCCGAACACGTTGCGATTAACGACAACGCAACGATCGAGCAAACGATCACCTTACAAACCCGTCAACACGGTGTATGGCTCACGCGCACCCCACGCCGGGATGTTCCAACCGAATGGGATCTGTTAGTTGAACCGCTTTCGGTAGGCGTTGAGTTAGTAGGGTTGCTTCTGCTGCTCAATCCCGGCCCTGAAGCTGCACAAACGATTCACTTCCTTTCCCGCCCGCTTGCCCTGCTGCTCCATACCACGAAGCTCCAGCAACACGAAAGCCGCCACGCGCGCGAGATCTTCGTGCTGTACGAGAACAGTCTGGAAATCGGGTCGGGGGTGGTGTTCGAAGAGACGATCGCCCACGCGACCGAGAATATGGCGCTAGCGCTTGAGGCAAATTTTGGGGCGATCTATCTCATTGATCCGAACCAGCCGCGCCAACTACAAACCATCGCCGTCTACAGCGAGCATGCCAGCGGAGTGAGCGGGTTTGAGCGGATCAAGCTGGCGCCGGCCTTGCAGGCGCTGAGCGAGCGTAACGATCCGGTGTTACTTGCAGAAACGAATGTTGAGGCCAAGAGCAACCCGATCGCGGCGCATGCAGCGACCTTTGGCTGCCGCAGTGTGTGGCTGACGCCGTTGCGGAGCAAGGATCAGTTTGTCGGCCTGTTGGCGATGGGATATGCAGCCCCGGCCCACATGCTTGACCAGATTGAACGGAATCTGCTGCAAGTGCTGAGTGCGCAGATTGCGACGACCGTCCAACACCGCCGGCTCTACGATGCCGCCCAACAGCGCGCCGGTGAGCTCGAACGGTTGCAACAGATTAGTGAACGCTTGGCAGCAGATCTCTCACTGGATGAAACGCTGGAGTCAACTTTAGCCGGCGCAGCGAAATTGGCGCGATTTAGCGGCGGGCGGATTACGCTCTTCGACGAACGCAACCAGCGCCTGCGCGTTGCTTGCCAGCAGGGGCTGTGTTGCCGGGTGGGTGATGAGGGCGATACGCTCAGCTCGTGGGTGGCCCGCCACCAGCGACCGCTGCGGATCGATGAACTCAGCCTGCCGCCAGCGTGGCTAGGTACGCTCGACGATATGAGCGGGTTGATGTTAAGCAGCAACCTGCCGGCGCGCAGCTATCTAGGCATTCCGTTACGCAGCGGCAACACCCTGCTTGGTGCGTTAGAGCTTGTCTCAGCCCAACCCAACGGCTTCAATGCTGAAGATGAACGGTTGTTGGGCATCTTGGCCAGCCAATCGGCGCGCGCCATCGCCAATGCCAGCCGGTTTGCCCAAGTGGATAGCAGCCTGCGGTTGCGCATCGAACAACTGCGCGCGCTGCAACGGATCGGCAGCCAACTGGCGATTACGCTCAACCAAAATGAAATCCTTGCCTTTGTGCTCGAACAGGCCCTCCGCGCGACCGGTGCCAGTCATGGTCTGATCGCGTTGCGCATTAACCCGGCCAATGCCCAAAATAGCAACTCGTCGCTAGCCGAACTGCTGACCCAATCGTTGATTGAAGAGATTGAAGCGGAAGCAAGTGTATTCCTGATTGTCGAAGTGATTGGCTACACGCCGCCGCTGCGCAGCCGGCTCATTAGCAGTACGCTTGGCCAAGCGGTGCTTACTGCGCAAGAAGCGCTGACCAAGCGCGAGGCCGCCTTAAGCGACTATCTCAGCGAAGGCGAGCGCGAGGCATTACTGTGCCCGAATGCGAATTCAGCGCTGGCTGCGCCCATCTTCTATCAGGGCAACGTGTATGGTCTCGTCTTGCTGCTGGCCGAACAGTCACGCCATTTCGATTACGAAGCGGTCGAATTCCTGCGTGCTCTGACGCATCAGGCTGCTATCGGCATCGGCAATGCCCAACACTACCTCGAGCTGGAGCACATGGCGAAGATGCTCCAGCGCCGGGCCGATATTCTCAATGACGTATTGGAAATTGGGCAGGCGCTGCGCGCCGACCAGTCATTGGCGAGCCTGCTCGAACAGATTGGCTATAGCATTATCGAAGCGGTCGGGCTGCGCACCGTGCTCTTCTGCCTCACCCGGCCAGATCAGACTGATTATCTCTATCTCGAGGCGGCAGCCGGCATCCCGCTCAGCGAGCAAGCAAATCTGGCCCAACACCCATTGCCGCTCACACTGGCTACCCGCTACCTTGATCCACGCTTCCGGTTAGGACGGACGTACTTTATTCCGGCAGACGAAGCACGAGCACTGGAAGCGGGATTCGATATCAGCATCTTTGATTATCATCCATTCGTGGATGAGCGCAGCGGTAATGAATGGCAACTCGAAGACCGGCTCTGCGTGCCGCTCTACTCAACCGATGGTATGTTATTGGGGATGATCTTCGCTAGCGACACCGAAGATCGCCAGCGCCCAACGGCCCGCATGGTTGAGCCACTCGAGATTTTCGCCGATCAGGCCGCGATTGCGATTGAAAACCACCTCTTGCTCCGCGAAGCGCGCGACCGGGCCGAAGAGATGGCGGCACTGTTCCACGTCGGCGCAGCAGCCACCTCTACCACCGACCTTGATACGCTGCTCGAACGGGTGTATCAAGAGATTGTCGCGTTCCTTGGCACGCCGGACTTCTTCTATATTGCCAGCTACAATTCTGAGCAAGCGACGGTACGGTTTGAACTGTTCAAGCAGCACGGCACGACGTTGGCTGAATATCACAAACGTACGGCGCCGAAAGCAGGCTTAACCGCCAAGATTATTGACGAGGGCAAACCATTACGGATCGACGATCTGCTGCATAGCAGCTTGCACGAACAAGCCCAGATCTTGGTGAGTGAAGGCCGGCAAGTGCGTTCGTGGATCGGCGTGCCGCTGATCAGTAAAGGCGCCGTGATCGGCGTGCTGTCGGTGCAGAGTGAAACCGCCGGCGCCTTTACCGAACGCACACTCCGCTTCTTGGCGGGATCGGCCAACCAACTCGCGATTGCGCTGGAAAATGCGCGCTTGTTTGCCGAACGCGAGCAGCGCATTACCGAGCTGAACAGTATTAACCGCATTGGGCAGACCATTGCCTCGACGCTCGATCAGCGGCAGATGCTGCGCGATGTGTACCATCACCTGCGCAGCTTCCTCAGCCTCGATTCCTTCGTTGCTTACCTGTATGACCCGGAAAGCGACGAGATGACCTTCTGCTACGAGGTGGATGAAGGGATCGAGTCTGTGACCGAACAACGCGAGCCGCCAAAGCCGGGTAGTTTGACTGCGCATATCATTCGTACGCGGCAGCCTCTCCAGTTTGTTAATCTGGCAGACGAAGCCGATCAAGCAGGCTTCCGTCCAGTCAAGTTTGGATCCGAGCGTGAATCGGCAGCTTGGTTGGGGGTACCGCTATTGATTGGTGATCAGACGGTGGTCGGCGTGTTGGCTGTGATGAGCTATACCCCCGGCATCTACCATGAACGCGAATGCGCATTTCTGACCACCGTCGCCAACCAATTAGCGCTGGGAGTACAGAACGCCCGGTTGTTGGAACGAGCACGGGCGCAGGTCGAGCAATTGGCCCTCATTAATCGCGTTGCGGCTACCACGAACGCCCTGACTGATTTGCAGGCGATCTACCAAGAGATCGTCAATGCAATGGCAGCCGCCACCGGGGTTGATCAGGCGCGGATGGTGATCTACGACCGCGAAAGCGGGTATGCGCCGGTCGTTGCTGAATATGTCGAGAGCGGCCTTCTCGATCAGCTTCGGATCCAACTGTTTGACAACCCCTCGGTTGACTGGCTTGACCGTGAGAAACGACCGCTCGTTTCTGAAGACGCGCAGAACGACCCGCTCTTTGCGCCAACTCATCAGACGTTCCGCGAGCTTGATATTCGGTCGATCGGAATTATTCCGATTATCCTCAATGATGAAGTGATTGGCGCAATCGGGCTCGACTTCGTCGGACGGCAGGGCACCTTCTCGCCGCAGGTTCTTGAGCTGTGCCAAACGCTTGCCAACCAGACCAGCACTGTGATCGCGCGCGCGCGCGCCACCATCGAAGCGCAGCGAAGCGCTGAGGCAACTCGCCAGAAGGTCAGCGAGCTGTCAACATTGCTCGACGCGGCGCGCATTCTCTCATCGCTGCTGCGCCCGCAAGAGGTGCTCAATAAGTTGATGGAGCTGGTCACCCGGCAATTGAACGTCACTACGGTAGCACTTTGGACAATCAGCGAGGGGAATGTCCTTGTTCCTGCGGCAGTTGACGGTATTCCATCCGAGCAGGGGCGCTCGATGCGGGTACCGATTGGGCAGGGTTTTACCGGAAAGGTGGCCGAAACCGGCCAGCCGTTGATTATTGAAGATGTCAACGAGCAGGGAGGATCACTCTACCCCAATTACCAGCAGCGCAACAACCTGATCTCATTTATGGGTGTGCCGGTGATCTACCGCGAGCAGATCATCGGCGTGCTCAGTGTGATGACCAATTACCGGCGCCAGTTTACCAACGATGAAATGCTGCTGCTGGCCGGTCTGGCCGATCAGGCGGCTACGGCGCTCGAAAATGCCCGCCTGTTTGAAGAACGCGAGCAGCGCATCTCTGAGCTGACAATCATTAACCGGATTAGCGCAGCGGTTAATGCCTCGCTTGACATCTACGAATTGATCGAACGGCTACATCAGGGGATCAGCGAGATCATTGACACCAGCACCTCGCTGATTGCCCTATACGATGAAGCAAGCAATACGCTCAGCTATCCTATCGCCTACGACCGGGGCGAGCGTGTCTGGCTTGAACCGCGACCGCTTGGCGGCGGCATAAACTGTTGGGTTATTCGCAACCGGCGTCCGCTGTTATTAAGCACGGCTGCGGCAGCGCGGGCAATGGGCTTGCTGATTGACCAAGGACGAAATGGTGACGATACAGAGATTGAAGAGTCGTATTTGGTCGTACCCATTATCTATGGTGACCAAGTGTTAGGCGTGGTCAATATTCAGAGCTACGCCCAACACGCCTTCGATGAGAACGATCTGCGCTTTGTCACCACCGTCACCAATCAAGCAGCGGTAGCCCTCAACAATGCCCGTCTGTTTAGCGAAACGCGCCAAAACGCAAGCGAAATGAGCACCCTGTTCGAGGTGTCACAGAATCTGTCCGGCACCCTTGATCCAGACACCATCCAGATGCTCATCGCCGATGCAGCCGTGCGTCTGCTGCGCGCTGAACTTGGCGCAGTGATCCGGATCGACCGGCGGGGGAATATCGAACGGCAGGTCTTGATCGATGGATATGAGTTTCGGGAAGATCTCCACGTTGAATTCCGCCGTAGCGGTCTGACGACGGCACTGTTACAGCGCGACCAGCCGATCGCGATTAGCGATCTGGCCGAAATTGAAAATGGCGACCATCACGCGATAAAACTCGGCGTGCGCAGCGCAATTGGCATTGCAGTCGGCCCCAGCGAAGAGCGGCTGGCAGCGATCTGGGTGGGTATGCGCACCCCGCACGAATGGACTCACCACCAGATCTCGCTGCTCTCAATTTTGGCCAATCAAGCCGCGCAGGCGCTCAAGAGCGCGCAGCTCTTCGCGATTGAGCAGAAACGGCGCCGCCAAGCCGATATGCTGCGCGAAGTGGCGCAGTCGTTTACGTCTACCTTAGCGTTGCGCGAAATTCAGACGCTGGTGCTCAGCCAATTGCAGCGGATTGTGCGGTACGATAGCGCAGCTATGCTGCTGCGTGATGAGGGCTATGGCGATCTCCGCGTGGTCGAGGCGTATGGCTTTGGGCCAACGATACCCTTAAATGACAGTATTGCCCTCGAAGCAAGCAGCCTCTTCCAGACCATGGCGATCGAACACCAGCCAATACTGATCGCCGACACGCAAAGCGACCCGCGCTTTAGCGATCTGCGCCGGCTCGGGTGGAGCGACGGTTCGTGGATCGGTGCGCCGCTGCTGGTGGACAATGAGCTGGTTGGCGTCCTGACCATTAGTATCAATGAACCAGACGCATACGATGAAGAGGCACTGGCGGTCACGTTTACCATTGCCAGCCAAGCGAGCCAAGCGATCCAGAATGCGCGCCTGTTCGATCAGATTAGCAATCTGGCTGCCGATCTGGATGCGCGGGTGCGCGAGCGCACGGCTGAACTTGAGGAAGCCACTCGCTTGCTGTCAGAGGAGAAAGAGCGGCTTGAAGCCGTGAACCGGATTACGCTCGAGCTAACCACCCAGCTTGATCTCAACCTCATCATTCAACGCGCGCTTGAACTGATCTCGGAAAATCTTGAGATTGAACGCGGCTCGCTGATGCTGCGCGATCCGGTGACTGATGCGCTGGTATGTCGCGCCGTTCTCCGAGGTCGTGGCAATGTCGAGGGGGCGAATATCCCATTACGCTTCTCAGATGGGACTGAAGGTTTGGCCAGCTGGATTATGCGCTATCTCGAACCGGTCAATATCCCTGATGTCGATCACGATCCACGCTGGCTGAAAGAACCCGGTCGCGCCGATGATGTGCGCTCGGTCGCCGGCGTGCCATTGCAAACCAGCGATACCGCGATCGGTGTGCTGATTCTGTCAAGCCCGCAACGAAACTACTTCAGCGACTCGCAAATGAATCTGCTGGGCACGATCGCGAGCGTCGTCGCCTCGGCGGTCAATAATGCGCAGCTTTACGGCTTTATTAACGATCTGGCGCTCCGCAACGCAATACTACTCGAAGAGCAGCGCGAAGAGTCGTCAAAGAGCGCGGCGGTGTTCCGCTCGATGACTGAAGGCGTGATCGTGCTCGATCCGCAGCAGAAAATTACGCTCTTCAATCCGGCGGCTGAACAGGTGCTGGAGATTGCTGCTGACCAAGTGCGCGGCCAACCACTGTCCCGTCTGGCTGAGGTCGGTGAAGATGAAGCAAGCCGGCGGCGTGGCCAAGCAATCTACAATGGCATTCTGTATGGCTTGCGCCGGATGCGAGAGACGCAAAGCATCTTTAGCACATCGGTTGACTTAACCGATCCTACGCAGGTGATTGCGATCAATATCGCGCCGGTGCGCAGCCCTGATGGCCAGCATTATGGCGAAGTGGCGGTGTTGCGTGATATTACGCGCGAGATCGAGGCGGATAAAGAGAAGCGCCAGTTTATTTCAGACGTCAGCCACGAGCTGCGTACGCCGCTCACCGCGATCAAGGGTTATGTCGATGTGCTGTTGCTGACGGCCAGCCATAACCTGACTCCCGATCAGCTCAACTACCTGAATATCATCAAGAATAACACTAACCGGTTACGCGCCCTGATCGAAGATATTCTGGAGTTCTCGCGGCCTGACTCGAAGAAGAAGTTGACCTTTACGCAGGTTGACATCCCAACGGTCATTGATGAAGTGGTGCAGTCGCTGCGGCTCGAGTATGAGCGCAAGGGGATGACGGTGCGAATCGACGCCTCACCCGCTCTGCCATACGTGATCGCCGATCCGAAGCGAGTGGGCCAGATCATCTTCAACCTCTTCTCAAACGCGGTGAAATACACCTACGAGGGCGGCTCGATTACGGTACGGGCTTTCGTGAACCGGGCCAATATGATACAGATCGAGGTGGAAGACACCGGCGTCGGTATGTCGCCTGAGCAATTAAAGAAACTCTTCCGGCCCTTCTACCGCGCCGATAACCCACTACGCGATGTGGCCGGCGGCACTGGGTTAGGGTTGAGCATCGCGAAGCAACTGGTTGAGATGCACGGCGGCGAGATCTGGGTGACAAGCGAGCTAGGCAAGGGCAGCACCTTCTCGTTCGCGATCCCGTTGCGACAGGCGGCCAATAACACTAATAACGAGGAGGTGGAACTATGAGCGTCATCCACCTCGATAACCGCCTCGCCCATTATGAGGTCTTTGGCCGTGGCCAACCGATCATCTTCCTGCATAGCTGGATGGGATCGTGGCGCTATTGGGTGCCGATTATGGATATCGCCTCTGAGCGGAATCGCGCCTACGCTTTCGACTTCTGGGGCTTTGGCGAGAGTGACCGCCGCGGCGATCAATTTACCGTCAGCACCTATGTCGAAATGCTGCTGCAGTTTATGAATCGCCTCGGCATTGCCCGCGCCACCTTGGTAGGGCACGGTATGGGGGGGATGGTGGCAATCCTCGCGGCGCATCAATACCCTGAACGGTTTAACCGGCTGCTGACGGTGGCGACGCCGCTGCACGGGCAGGTGCTGGCGCAGCATATCAAGCCGGGCACGCTGTCGCGCTTGTTGGGAATGAACACGACGCAGAATGGCTGGGCGCGGATGGTGCGTTCGTTGCAGGTGGCCGATGCTGAAATTCAGCACGAGATTGAAGAAGATACGGCCAGTTTGAGCGAAAAGGTGCTCAATCAGGTACATGAATCGCTCTTAGAGACGGATCTGCGCCCGCGGATTATTTCGTTGCAAACGCCGTTGCTGGCGGTGTACGGCGGCAAAGACCCGATCGTCAATCCGGCTCATGCCGCCTTTCTCAATGAACTGGCTGAACGCCCGATCCAGTTGTTGGTGCTGCCGAAGGCTAGCCACTTCCCCTTCCTCGAACAGGCGAATACCTTTAGCCGGCTGTTGCTCGATTTCTTGGTCTCGCAGGGAACGGCGATTGAGATCAAGGAGGAGTGGCGGCGGCGAGTCAATCAGCGCGAATATCTGTAACGCAACGACGCCGAGGGGTGATGAGCAGAAACGGGGCATTGCCACGTATGGCAATCACCGAGCGTTCAGTGCAGTAAAGCGAAGCAATCTCCTGTTCCCCATTTGTCATTGCGAGCCGAGCGAAGCGAGGCGAAGCAATCCCCCGCGAGTGCGGCAGCAATGCCTGAGTGAATGCGTTCCGCTCAAGCGGGAGATTGCTTCGGGGGCTACGCCCCCGCGCAATGACACCTAAACCCATGCCCCGCGCAATGACAACAGGACAGCGGGCGATAGGTTACCCTCACCCCCAACCCCTCTCCCGCAATGCGGGA
>NZ_DAOTWH010000223.1:0-3715 GCF_034435895.1 Chloroflexus sp. | reverse complement strand
CCCGCCGAGCAGCCGATCTACCTGCCGCCGCTGGCCTTCGCCGAAATCGGCGTCGCCAACGCGATCCGGCGCTGGCTCGCCCAACGCTCGGCGCTGGCCGACCGCTACGCCCCCAGCCGCTGGGAACTGGTCTTTGCCCATCTGGCCGAACGGCGCGGCATTAATCTAAGCCCGCAGCAGCGCGCAGCGGTGCGCACCGCCTTGACCAGTCCGGTGATGCTGCTTACCGGCGGGCCGGGCACCGGCAAAACCACCAGCTTGCGCGCGCTGGTACTCTTGCTGCGCGCCCGCGGCTACCGTCCTTTGCTTGCTGCGCCGACCGGACGCGCTGCCCGCCGGTTGAGCGACGCCACCGGGATTGAGGCCCGCACCATCCACCGCCTGCTCGAATACAGTCCTGACGGCACGTTTCGCCGCAATGCCGACAACCCGCTCGATTGCGATCTGCTGGTGATCGATGAAGCCAGCATGCTCAACGTGGTGCTGGCCAACCAACTGCTCAAAGCGACGCCTCCTACCGCGCACGTGATCATCGTCGGCGACGCCGACCAACTGCCGAGCGTCGGGCCGGGCCGTGTGCTCGGCGATTTGATCGACAGCGGGATCGTGCCACGCATCCATCTCGACGCCATCTTTCGCCAAGCCGCCGGCAGCGGCATCGCCGCCAACGCGCGCCGCATCAACGACGGCCTGCTGCCGGACTGGGGCGGGCACGATGACTTCTACTTCTTTGCCGCCGAAACTCCCGAACGCTGCGCCGAACTCGTTGTCGAACTGGTGGTCGAACGCATTCCGCGCCGGTTCGGGTACGACCCGCGCCGCGACATCCAAGTGCTCAGCCCAACCCACAAAGGCAACGCCGGCGTGGCCGCCCTCAACGCCGCCTTGCAAGCCGCCCTCAATCCGCCCCGGCCCGGCGTGGCCGAATACCGCAGCGGCGCGACCGTCTTCCGGGTTGGTGATCGGGTCATCCAGCAGCGCAACGACTACGACCGCGATGTCTACAACGGCGACACCGGCGAGATCATCGCCATCGACGCCGCAGCGCCGACCGTGGCGGTGCGGTTTGAAGATGGGCGCGCGATTCGTTACAGTGGCCTCGACCTTGACGATCTCGCGCTCGCTTATGCGCTCAGCGTGCATAAAAGCCAAGGCAGCGAATACCCGGTGGTGGTGCTGCCGCTCTTGCACCAACACCAACCGCTGCTGCAGCGCAACCTGCTCTACACCGCCGTCACCCGCGCCCGCCAGCTTGTGGTCATCGTTGGCGACCGGCGCGCCGTCGCTGCCGCCGTTGCCGCCGCCGAGGTCGAGCGGCGCTACACCGGCCTCAGCGTGCGGCTCCGAGAGTAGTAGCGCAAAGGGGCAAAGATGCGGTAGAGCCGGACGACTGTCCGGCTCCACAGAGGTACGCAGAGGGTTTTTGGGGCGGGAACTAAGCATACTTGTGCCAAATCTTCAAAAATCTTAGCGTCCTTTGCGGACTTCGCGTCTTTGCGTTTGGATCTTGGCGAACTTGGCGGGCTTCGCGTCTTTTTCCAACGCTTGGTTATTACGCCAAGCGAGCGTGCTATAATGCGAATCACCCAACCTGATATTTGGTGCGCAAAACAGGGTATGCCGGTTCAGACGAAAGAGCAAATCCTCGACCTCTTACGGAGACACCAGCGCGAGTTGCAGCATTTGGGTGTGCGGCGTTGCGGTCTGTTTGGCTCATTCGCGCGGAATGAAGCGCAGGCAGGGAGTGATGTCGATATGTTGGTCGAATTCAATCCAGATCAGAAAACGCTTGATCATTTCATGCAGCTTGCATTGTTCCTTGAAGATCTATTTGGCCGTAAGGTCGATTTGGTTACGGTGGAAGCATTAAGCCCATATATTGGCCCGCATATGCTCCGTGAGGTTGAATATGTCTCGATCGGTGCGTGAGTATCTTCAGCATATCTCTTATATTCATGACATCGTAAATAACACATTCTAGAGCTAGATACGTTTATCAAGCAGATGATTGCCCAAGAATATTTCTAGGCAATGAAGTGCGGGTAGAACGTGTTCGGCGGATAAGATAGGTACGCTCGCTGCCTCACCAGATCAGCGCCCAACATCGCTCTCGATATCTTTGTACTATTCTTCGCAGTACTAAAATCCTATTGAATGTTTAGCAGTCTTTTTGATAGCATGCCAACCAATGCGGCCTATTCATCCCTATAACTCAGGGAGCGACCATGTCGCTTTATTTTTGTTTCTTTTGTTGATTGACTGGTCAATCAACATGTGCTACACTCCTAGCAGATCGGTGTAGCCGGGCGCCGCTTGGGCAGGTCGGGGAAAGGTAGCGTGGAGCGCGCAAAGGTAGAGCCTATCCAGCCACTACGATCGGTATGTGCTATCCATCCAAACCTTCGCGCCCTTTGCGTCCTCTGCGCCTTTGCGTTAAAACCTTTGCGCCTTGGCGGAGCCGGAGCCGTCCGGCTCTACGATGCCTTTGCGTTAAAACCTTTGCGCTCTTTGCGTCCTCGGCGTCTTTGCGTGGAAATATTGCTATGCTTACTCCACGTTGGCGAAAAGTTATCCGCGATTTACGCGCCTTCCCCACCCGCACCGCGCTGGTGACGCTCTCGATTGCGGTCGGCGTCTTCGCCTTCGGAGTTATCCTCACCGCGCGTGCCGTGATCGGGCGCGAATTGCAGTGCAGCTTTCTCGCTATCGAGCCGGCCAGCGCAACGGTCACCACCACCGCCTTTACCGATGATCTCGCCGAGGCGGTCGAACGCTTGCCGGAAGTGGCGGTCGCCGAAGGCCGCCGCGTGGTGCCGGCCCGCATCCGCATCGGCCCCGATCGGTGGGAAGATGCGCTGATTACCGTCCTGCCCGACGATGGCATCCGCCGGATCGGGATTGTCCGCCCCCAAGCGGGGGCATGGCCGCCGCCCGAACGAGCGATTCTCGTGGAACGGGCGTCGCTCACGCGGGCCGGTCTGGCAATCGGCGAGACGGTCGTGGTTGAGTTGCCGGGGATCGGTGAGCGCGCAATGCCGGTGGCCGGTACGATCCACGATCTGAGTACGCCGCTGGCTGTACTTACTGCGCAGACCTTTATCTATATGACCGCAGACACGCTGCGCTGGTTGGGCGGCCCTGCCGGTTATAACCAGTTGCACCTGATTGTCAACGGTGACCGGCGCGATGTGACCCAGATTCGGGCGATGGCGCAGGCGGTTGAGCAGTTGCTTGAACGCAGCGGCCATCCGGTCCTCCAAACCTACGTGCCGCCGCCGTTGCAGCATCCGGCTGAAGCCCTCTTGCCGGTGATTACCGTCTTGATGTTGATTGTCGGGATGTTGGCGCTGGTCGCCAGTAGTTTTCTCAGTATCAACACAATCAGCGCCATCCTCAACCAACAGACTCGCCAGCTCGGCGTGATGGCGGCTATCGGCGCCGGGCCGCGAGCGCTGGCGGCGATGTATATGGCAACGGCGGTGTGGTTTGGAGTGTTGGCGCTGATGCTGGCAGTGCCGGCAGGCTTGCTAGCGACACAGGGCCTTGCCGGTTTTTTGGCCGGGCAGTTGAATATCGATCTGCCATGGCCGGTTTGGAGTGGTGAGATTTTGTTGTTGCAGATCGTGGCCGGGATCGCGGTGCCGGTGTTGACCGCGTTGTGGCCGATTCGCAGCGCCTTGCGCCGGCCCGTGCGCGAGTTGCTCAGCGGCGAGAC